>CBFHJN010000031.1:0-17407 GCA_965655805.1 Flavobacteriaceae bacterium | reverse complement strand
TATTGTTGAAAATACCGACAAATTTGAAAAACTTAATCCAGACACACTCGTTTCCATGAATTTCTGGGGATTTGAGCCATCTGTTTTTGACATTGCGGACAGGTTGTTTTCGGAATTTTTAAATAATATTTCTAATTTTGAAAAAGATGAGTTTTATATCACCTATATTATTAATCATCTTATTGAAAATAGTTCTAATAGTATTCAGGTTTTAGCAACAGACAGTGCTTGGTTTGGCATGACTTATTTAGCTGATGAACCTCTTGCGCGTCAACAAGTTCAAAATTTTGTTGATACTGGTTTCTACCCTAAAGAACTTTGGTAAATGGTTGATAATTTTAATTATATCTGCGAAATTTTCGGTATTAAAACACCTTTAAAATCAGTTGAGATATTACATTCTGGTCATATAAACGATACCTATTTAGTAAGCCAACAGAACGACGAGCAATTTGTTGTTCAAAAATTAAACAGTCAGGTTTTTAAAAATGCCGAAGCGGTAATTGCTAATAAAATAGTGGTTTCAGAACATTTGCAAGCTAATTATATATGGAATAATTCATCCTATCAAGCTGTAACGTATGTAAAAACAAATCAAAATAAATTCATTTATAAACAAAATCATGATTTTTGGAATGTCATGTGTTATATACCTGAAACACTAACTTTAGAAAGAACAGAAACAACAGATTTAGCTTTTGAAGCTGGTAAGCTATATGGCGATTTTATTGTTAATACCCAATCAATTCCTCCAAGTCAGATTACGGAAACAATAAAAGATTTTCATAGCGTTCCTTTTAGATTAATTCAGTTTGAAGCTGCCTTAAAAAACGCTAAATCAAATCGTTTAGAGAAAGCTGCAGATTTAATAGTCTTGGTAAAAAAACATAAAAAGGGAATGTGCGAATTAGCAAATAAGCAAGCCAAAAACCACTTCCCAATTCGGATTACGCATAATGATGCCAAGCTATCTAATTTACTTTTCAGTACAAAACGCAAAGGTTTAGCCGTAATTGATTTAGATACCGTTATGCCAGGAATCGTTCATTATGATTTTGGAGATTCTATTCGTTCTATTTGCACCAAATCTGCTGAAGATGAAACAGATTTAAGTCAAATTCATATCGACTTAAACCTTTACCAAGCTTATTGCGATGGATTTGCATCGAAAACAAAATCCATTTTAACTTCCGAAGAAATAACCTATTTACCATTAGGTGTACAAACCATCATTTACATCATGGGATTACGTTTTTTAACCGATTTTCTGAACAACGACAGCTATTATAAAACGGCTTATGATTTACATAATTTTGATCGCGCCAGAAATCAATTCAAGTTGTTACAATCGGTTTTTGACAATTTAAATTCTATAGAAAAAATTACCAGAGCACAGTTTACATAATATCTCGCAACACTTCGTTTTTACGAGGCGTCTCCCAAGTTCCACCTGTGAAATCAGGAATCTTTGTGCTTGCCGAATTATTGGCAACTGATAATTCCGATAAAGGTGTTATCGCACTCCAAAGCACGCTATCATATAAATTAATATCTAATGGCAGCCCTTGATTTAAACAACGGATCATTCTGTAAATCATGACAAAATCCATTCCACCGTGACCTACAGCATTGGCATCAATTTGCGTGCGCAGTTTTTTCCAAAGCGGATGATCATAACGTTCCCGATAATCTTTATACTCTTCTTCTTTCAACCAAGAATGTCCCCATTGCAACTCTTCATGCCCAACATATAATCGAGATGGATAGCCTTCATGAACCGCTTTGGTTCCCGTAACTGTGTTGAGCCTTGAATAGGGTCTACCAGTATGTGTATCAAACTGGAGCATGATGGTTTTGCCTTTTTTTGTTTTAATTAAAGACGTATTCATATCACCACAGGCAAATTTTTGTGTTCTAAAATTTTCTTTTCTAGCCGCTTCACTCAAACTTTGCTCTCTAGAACTCATACTAACCATATGATCGTAATTGTCACCACGACCAATATCCATGTAAAAACTCACAGGTCCTAAACCATGTCCTGTATAGAAATTGCCATTTTTAGTTTCATGGTGTTTTATTCGCCATTGATCTTCATAGTAATTAGCATCCAACATGTGTTTTCGTAAATCATGAATATAAGCACCTTCAGCATGATTAATATCACCAAAAACGCCTTCGTTTATCATATTGAGTACCCAAAGCTCTTCACCATTAAAACAGCAATTTTCCATATACATACAATGCTTTTCGGTACGTTCGGAAACGTCTATCAACTTCCAACAATCCTCCAACGTCATGGCTAATGGTTGCTCGCAAGCTACATGCTTATTATTTTCCATTCCATGCAAACACATTTCGGTGTGGTATTCCCATGGTGTGGCAATAATCAAGATATCAACATCGTCACGTATGGCTATTTTTTTCCAGGCGTTTTCATCACCAAAATACAAATCTGCACCTTGACTTTGAATGGTTTTTAAATAGTCGTTATTTTTTGTGACTTTATCTTCTTTAAGATCAGACAGCGCAACAATTTCAGCGTGATTATGTTTTATTAGGTACTCAAACATTTGAATAAGAACAGCACCTCTATTCCCCATGCCAATCATGCCTACTCGAACTTTATCAATAGGTTTATCGGCAAAACTCACCATGTTACCTTTGGCTTTATTGGTACCTAATAAAGAATTGACTGAATCAACTTCTTGTAGATTGTCACGGTTATTTCCGGCAATTAAGGTTGGTGTCAAACCTAAAAAAAGACCAGCTCTTGCGGTAAGATTTAAAAAGGATTTTCTGTTCATTTTATAACATATTTGAAGGAAACCCCAAGTTAAAAAATAAATCGAAATAAAGAATTCAAATTTTATGTAAAGCTGATTACGCTAAAACTTTACTTTTATTTAGTGTTTTTTCATAAATGGCTTCGTATTGTGGTACTATTTTATGAATATCGAACTTACTAGCCTGTTTGGTAGCATTCAGTTTAAACCTATTTAGCGTATCATCATCTTTTAAAATAGCCATAGCATTTTTACTCATATCATCAACATCACCAACAGCACTCAAATAGCCAGAAACACCTTGTATATTGACTTCTGGAATACCACCAGAATTACTAGAAATGACAGGAACTCCAGATGCCATGGCTTCCAAAGCAGCTAAACCAAAACTCTCGGTTTCTGAAGGAAGAATAAACAAATCTGAAAAGCATAAAATCCGATCGACTTCATTACTATTTCCTAAAAAAACGACCCTTTCTTCAATTCCTAAATCAATAGCTAACTGTTCTGCAGCTTCTTTTTCTGGCCCTTCGCCTACCATCATTAGTTTGGCTGGTAATTCTTTCTGAATATTATAAAAAACCTTTATAACATCGGCAATACGTTTAACAGGTCTGAAATTACTAACATGTGTGATGATGCGCTCATTATCGTTTGCCATCATAGCGCGTTGACAATCGGTAAAATGATTTGTATACTTTCCAATATCAATAAAATTAGTAACTACTTCAATATCATTTTTAATAGCGAACAACCGTAAGGTATCGCGTTTTAAACTTTCGGAAACAGACGTTACAGCATCCGAATTGTTTATGCTAAACGTAACAGCTGTTTTATAAAATGGATGACTCCCTACTAACGTAATGTCGGTTCCATGTAACGTGGTGACTATGGGGACATGAATACCTTCCTCCTGTAACATTTTTTTAGCCATATAAGCAGCATAGGCATGCGGAATTGCATAATGCACATGAAGAACTTCAATTTTATGAAGTTTTACCATATCTACCAATTTACTAGATAGTGCGAGCTCATAAGGTTGGTAATGAAACAAGGGATATTCGGGAACAGTTACTTCATGAAAATGGACATTACTGCCTAAAAGCTCCAAACGAACAGGTTGTTTATAGGTTATAAAATGGACTTCGTGACCACGTTTTGAGAGTTCAATTCCTAATTCTGTAGCTACAACACCACTACCACCAAAGGTTGGGTAACATACGATTCCTATTTTCATTCCTTGTTTGTTCTTTTTGAAATTTCTTTTGAATTGAAATTCTAATTATCCTATTTACACTTATTGGTCGTAAAAAAACACTTTTCTATACAAGTCCATCTGAAATTAATCGATAATAGCTTCGTAAATTAATTCTTGAATATCGGTTCTAATATTCTCCCTTAATAAGGTATTGGTTCCTGCGTTAGGATAGGTTCTGTTTGCTAAAAACACATATACTATTTCTTCGTCTGGGTCAGCCCAAGCATAGGTTCCTGTAAATCCAGAATGACCAAAACTAGACATGGACACACAACCACATGTTGGACCAGATTCTCCTAATTGTGGTTTGTCAAAACCAACACCACGACGATTATCTTTATCACAATAAAAGCAGGTATTAAATTTATCTAATGTTTCTGGTTTGAAATATCGTTTGCCACCATAAAAGCCCTTTTGCAAATAGGTTTGCATAATTTTAGCAACATCATTGGCATTACTAAAAATTCCCGCATGACCACCTACGCCTCCTTGCATGGCTGCTCCCATATCATGAACATAGCCTTGTACTTTTTGATAACGATAATAATCATCAATTTCAGAAGGCACAATATTTATATCGCTAAACAGACTATTGGGATTATACGTGGTATGATTAGCTCCTAACGATTGGTAAAAATGATCATGAACCAATTCATCTAATCCTTTTTCATAGTGTTTTTCTATATATTTTTTAAGAATATAATAAGGCAAATCACTATATCGGTATCTCAATGTTTTTAATAAATCGCTATCCCTAATTATTTTTTGCATACTATCTTGATAATCGGCACGCATGAATAATTCATTAGCTACTTTTACTGTAAACTTCCCGCCATATTCCTTTCTATAATATTTTGGATCTGGCTGTTTATTGTCATCTAAAGTTGCAAAATAAAATGGAATCCATGGACTTAAGCGCGCATAATGCGATAACATTTCTTTTATAGTAATGTTCTTTTTATTTGAATTGATATATTCCGGAAGGATTTTTGATAATTTCGTATCTAAAGACACAATACCTTTCTCCTCCAATTCCATCAGTAATGGTAAGGTGGCTAAAA
The DNA here is from genome assembly GCA_965655805.1 of Flavobacteriaceae bacterium. Classification (GTDB taxonomy): domain Bacteria; phylum Bacteroidota; class Bacteroidia; order Flavobacteriales; family Flavobacteriaceae; genus Algorimicrobium. Next base: position 12,305 of record CBFHJN010000031.1, on the reverse strand, counting down.
TTTTAGTCAATGAGGCCACATCATACATATCATTAAACTTAACAGGTTCTGCATTGCTTTCATAGGTATGTTTTCCAAAATTTTTATTGTAAATAACCTTTCCTTTTCTTGCCACTAATAATTGTATACCTGGTGTCATTTTTTCATCAACAGCACGCTGTGCGATGGCATCAATTCTGTTCAATTTTTCAGAGCTCATGCCTACACGCTCTGGAACCGCATAGCCTAGTCGAGAAAGTTTAGATAATTTAAAACCATTTCCTACCACATAACCATTACCTATTGAAACTGGCAGTGTTCCTTGAGCCTGAACGGCTCCAAAAATAATTTGAGCCGAAGCATCCTGCGCAATGGCACTATTTTGATAACTCACCACTAAACCTTCAACATTTTCTAACGTTTTTACGTCTAATAGCGCGTAAGGTCTTACAAAAACATCCAAGATAACCGTATTAGTTCTGGCTATTTCGTAGAGCCAAACCAATTCTTTATCCGAAAATTCAAAACTTTTCCAAGGATTATCATTTGAACGATGAAAGCCAATAATAACCGTATTGTAAGCCTTTAGCTTCTCAATTACTTCGTCTAAATTATCACCTATAACTTCGTGAACTTTTCCATATTTTTGAAGGCCTTTTAAAAACCCTGAACCGTCATCATCACCTAATTTTACATAAGCTATTTTCTTGGTTTCTAAATTCCGAATGGGTAAAATTTCTCCTTTATTTTTTACAATGGTAATGGCATTTTCCATGAGCTTTTCGTAAAGCACATCATCTTCAGGACGGTTTAAATCGGCGACGAGGTTTTCTAAATCAACTGGAATATATTTATTTAATTCCACCTTATATTTCGCCTTTAATATTTTCTTTACGGAATGCGCTAAACGCGCTTCAGTTATGTCACCTGAATTATAAGCTTCTCTAATTTTAGCTATGGCTTTCGGTACATCTTCAGAAATTAATAGAATATCATTTCCAGCTTGAAAGGCAGCCAAATCAATATCGCCTGGATTATTAAAATTAGCAACACCTTTCATATTTAAGGCATCGGTAAAAATAAGACCTTTAAAGCCCATTTTATCTTTTAGAATATCCGTAATAATATGCTTAGATAAGGAAGAAGGCAAACCGTTTTCAGATTCTAAAGCTGGTACATTTAAATGCGCGACCATAACACTTGAAACCCCTTCTTTTATAAGTCTTTGGTAGGGATACATTTCTATAGAATCTATTCGTTTGATATCAAAATCAATAGTTGGTAAGGCTTTATGCGAATCGGTATCCGTATCACCATGACCTGGAAAATGTTTGGCACTTGATAACACACCAGCATCATGCATGCCTTGCATAAAAGCAGAGGCCTTTTCTGTTACGTTTTCTCGATCTTCACCAAAAGACCGATTTCCGATAATTGGGTTTTTAGGGTTGGTATTAATATCTACATCTGGCGCAAAATTAAAATGTACGCCCAAACGTTTACAATGTTCCCCAATATGGTAACCTGCTTGCGCCACAAGTTGATTATCCTTAATGGCGCCTAACGTCATATTCCATGGAAAGGCATAAGTAGAATCCAAACGCATATTCAAACCCCATTCAGCATCCATTCCTACCAGAAGTGGAACTTTAGCTACGGATTGCAAATTATTATTAAATTTTGCTTGACTAATTGGATCACCTTTTGAGAAAATAATACCGCCTATATGGTTATTAGTTACCATTTGACTAATGATATTTTCATGACGCAAATCCATATTGGAAAAGGCCTGAACCATAAACAATTGACCAATTTTCTCGTCTAAAGTCATGGATTCGTATATACTATCTACCCATTTAGTTTGCTGTAAAGCATCGGGTGTAACTAATGGATCAGGTGTTTGTGCGAATACGGTGGACTTTGAAATAACAAAAAGAAGAGCAAAAAACAGTAAGCGCATATAATGAAGGATTATAATAATTTATCTAATGAAATCTGTGCCAAATTACCAATTTTATCGATAAATAACACAGACTTTAAGATAGATTTATAACGTATAAAAAATTGATTGATTTACGTTTCTTTAAAATTAGTTTAAAATTTTTTAAAACGCTCTATTTTATAAAACGTGCATGCCAACTTTCACTAGCAGGAACTTCCCAATGTTCTTTGAATTCAGCAATATTATTGACCAAATTATTAAAAACGATAGTGTTTTTCGAAACAGCACGATCTTTCGCCATTTGTCTGAAATCGGTTAACGTTTTATAAGCTACAAAGTCTCCTTGCTTGTAAGATACATTCATTTTATCCATTAAATCCACATCATACTCCTTTTCTAATTCTTGGATAAAATGTACAGACGCATCAATTGAGCAACCGGTTGCTTTATTTAACTCTTGATTTAAAGCCAAAACTATAAATCGTTTATATTCAATCGTGTAACCAGCTTGCAAATCACTTCCGTGAGCTGTCCAATTCTCAACAAAAGTATTCAGTTTATCACTAATTTCTTCTATTTCAGCATCTGTGAATGTCCGATTGGCTTGGAAAATCCAAACACGTGATTCTTCAGGTAATGTATTAAAATCTACTAACATTATTTTTTTTCTTTATTATTACTATAAACTGTTGTAAGTCCCATAATTATTCCAAACGAAATGAAATAGAACATAAACTGATTTGAATCAAAAGGTTGATTGTCAACATAATCAAAACCAGCCATGCCTAATGCAAAAATAAGACCTTGAATAAAACCAGAAATCAAACCCTTTTTGATGGCTTTTGAATTGATTCTCATGACTTATTCTCTTTTTCTTTGGTTACTTTAAACCTGAATATGAAAGCCATTAAAAAACCAAATACAATTGCCTGCAGAATATATTTCCACCAAATTAAAGGTTCTTTCTTAAAATAATCCCACAAAAAAAGACCCAGTCCATTAAATATACCTGAAACGAGACCTAAAATAAGGTTCGATTTCCAAGGTTTCATTTTTGTTTTCAGCTTCATAAGAATTACTTTTTACGCTTACGAATTCTGAAATAGTCAAAGACTAATAAGCCTATTCCAAAAAATGCAAATTGGTATAGGTATTTTATAAAATGAGCCACAGTATCATAATAATAATCATGAGCATAAACAAAACCGGCGAAAGCAGTTGCTGCTATGAAGGCTGATATGAAATTGGCCTTTTTCATTATTTGTTGCGTTTTTCTTCTTCTTTTTTCACCTTTCGGTACGCCATATATGCATTAAAAAATCCGAACAAGACGAAATGCATAGCAAATTTCCACAATAGAAATTCGCGCTCCATAAAATAATCGAAAACCACCATAACCAGAGCAAACATAAATCCGGAAATGACACCTAATTTGATATAGGATTTATTCTTCTCAAAAAAGCTCATAGGTTCTATAAATCGTCCGCGTTTGCAATTAATTCGGCAATATCCATAACTTGAATATTAGCTTCTTGATCTTTAGCTTTAACACCATCTGTCATCATGGTATTACAGAATGGACAACCAGCTGCAATAATTTCTGGTTGGGTTTCTATAGCTTGTTCTGTGCGCTCTACATTAATTTCTTTATCTCCTTTTTCGGCATCTTTAAACATTTGGGCGCCTCCTGCTCCACAACATAATCCGCGACTTTTACAGCTTTTCATTTCTACTAATTCGGCATCGAGTTTACGAATTAAATCTCGTGGTGCTTCATATACGTTGTTTGCTCGCCCTAAAAAGCAAGGATCATGAAATGTGATACGTTTGCCTTTAAATTGTCCGCCTTCAATAGTTAAACGACCTTCTTCCAATAAAGATTTTAAAAATTGTGTGTGGTGCATAACCTCGTATTGTCCACCCAATCCTGGATATTCATTTTTCATGGTATTGAAACAATGCGGACAGGTAGTTACGATTTTCGTAATTTCGTAAGCATTGAGCACCTCAATATTTGTAACGGCTTGCATTTGAAATAGAAACTCGTTTCCACTTCGTTTAGCAGGATCGCCTGTGCAACCCTCTTCGGTTCCTAAAACAGCAAAATCTACGTTTGCTTTATTTAAAATTCGCACAAATGCTTTGGTGATTTTTTTAGCTCTATCATCAAAACTTCCAGCACAACCAACCCAAAATAACACTTCTGGTTGTTTGCCTTCTGCCATATATTCTGCCATAGTTGGCACTTTAAGTTGTTCGCTCATAATATTTTATTCTTGTTTGCCATCATCAAAAACTTGGATGGTGACGTTTTTATCAACTAAATCTGTAAACTTCCCTTTATATCGTGTTGCTTTTACCAAATGGTTATCAATCCAATGGTAATTGCCGCCTCGTGGTTTTCCCATTAATAAACTATGGAATTTAAAACCGTGTTTAATTAGCCATTTTTCGGTGACATCTCTATGTTCTTCTGTTCTAGATGTAAAAAAGCAAATTAGATGCCCTTCATCATACCATTTATTACATGTTTGCAATGCATCTGGATAAGGTGCACATGTTTCCATGCGTTCAGGTTCTTCATTTGGCACATCTTCGGTAATAGTACCATCAATATCTATTAAATAATTTTTTACATCTTCTGGTAAAATAGGACTCACTTTTTCACCCGATTCTACTTTTTCATGCAATAATTTATCTGCGTCTTCTCTTTTCATTAAATTCTTTTAAATTCACTAATTATCAATAGGATTTTCATCTTCAATTTCATCATCTATGGCTGAAAAATCATCTTTTGCTATTCTAATAATAATAGCAAGTTTCTTCTTCCCATTTACTAGCACATTACCTGGGTTATAGCGTTCATCATATGCGCGATTTAATGCTTCTTCGCCAATTATAATTGTTTGTTTCTCCGAACAATAATCGCAAAACACGTTTAACAATTTTATTTCTTGGGCTTGGTTATCTTGATAGGTAATTTCAGTGTAAACCTTTATTTGTAAAGAATCTTGCGCATAACCTTGTGCTTCCATTTTTTGTATTCCTACAACTAAAAAGGCAAAGAGTACAAGGTTATATGTGACACTATATGTTTTTATGCTGATACATTTTTATAAGAAAACTTCTACTCGTTTTTCCAGTTTAAGCGATCCATTTGGTTATAAGGCCAAGGTGCTGCATTGTTTTCAATATTGGTCATCATGTTATTTAACTCTGTTGGTGCCGCACTTTGCTCCATCACTAAATAACGACGCATATCCATAATAATAGAAAGTGGATCTATACTTACAGGACAAGCTTCAACGCAGGCATTACAGGATGTACATGCCCATAATTCTTCGCGTGTTATATAATCGTCAAGCAGTTGCTTGCCATCATCAACAAATGTTCCTTTATTGCTATCAATATTTTTTCCGACTTCCTCTAACCTATCTCTCGTGTCCATCATGATTTTACGAGGTGAGAGCTTTTTACCTGTCAAATTTGCCGGACATTCACTTGTACAACGTCCACATTCCGTACAGGTGTAAGCGTTTAATAACTGTACCCAATTTAAATCTTGCACATCACTTGCGCCGAATTTAGCAGGAACCTCGCTGTCGTCTTCTTCGGCAGGCGCTGCGAATGGATCGGCATCTGGATCCATCATCATTTTAACTTCTTTGGTAACGGCTTCCAGATTATTAAGCTGACCTTTTGGTTTTACTTTCCCATAATAGGTATTAGGAAATGCCAGCAGTATGTGTAAATGTTTAGAAAAGTATAAATAATTTAAGAACGCTAGAATACCTAAAATATGCAACCACCAAGCTCCACGCTCAATAAGGTGAATGGTTGAATCCGATAAACTACTGAATAAAGGTGTTATATACTGACTGATAACATTCCCTGAATTCATATCTTGAAAGGCCAAGTCTGTTGCATTCATAACCAAAAACAAGGTCATTAATACCATTTCAAAATATAGAATAATATTACCATCGTTTTTGGGCCAACTGGTCATTTCAGCTTTCCAGAATCGTTGGATTTTTATTACATTTCTTCGTAACCAGAAAATAACTACTGAAACAAATACTAATGCCGCTAATATTTCAAACGAACCGATAAGGAAACCGTAAACTGAAGTTGGAAGAAGTTGAGAAAATACTCGGTGTTGACCTGTAAGACCATCAATAATTATTTCAAGAACTTCAATATTTATAATGACAAATCCAACATATACAATAACGTGTAGAAAGCCTGAAATAGGACGTTTTACCATTTTACTTTGGCCTAACGCAATATTAATCATGTTTTTCCAACGTTGTGATGTGTTGTCACTAACGTCTACATCTTGGCCTAATTTAATGTTGCGAAGTAATTTTTTTACATTATTAGCAAAATAGCCAATACCTAAAATTAAAGCAATAGCAAAAAGTATGTTTGGTATATAATTCATGGTTGGTTTGGTTTATTCTGTTGGACTATCAGGCTTTTCGTAGTCATCTTTATTTTTTCCACCGAAAACAGAAACGTTTACATACCGTTTAGGATTCAGTTTCACATCTTGCAATAATTCTCTTAATTGCAATGAGGCTATTTCTAAATTGGTATATAGTTTATCATCTTTCAGTAACATACCTAAAGTGCCTTGTCCATTTTCAAGGTCGCCTAATAATGTATTAACGTTTGATAAGGTATTATCTAAATTTGAAAGTGTTGTGGACAAATCAACTTGCTTCAAACCATCGGTAAACGTTGCTAAATTTCCACTTATGGAATCGAAATTTTTAATTACCGATGATAAATTCGCTTCATTTTTAGCCACTAAAGAATTTACTGAATTTGATAGGGTGTTAAATGATTTGATGGTTGCGTTTAATTCTGCAATGGCATTCTGTAATCCTTTTTCTGAATCGTCTCTTAAAATATCATTAACACCCATCATTAAGGTGTCTGCAGATTTTAAGGTTGTTCCTAAATCAGTACTAATTTCAGAAAAATTTCCAGTTAATTGTTGAACTAACCCTACTTCTACTTGCGATGCAAGAATATCACCATCTTCAGCCGTCTGACCATCATTAGCATCCACAATTGCAATAGCATTGTCTCCTAATAAACCTGAAGAATACAAACGGATTATACTGTTTTTAGAGAATTTTAAATCCGAATTTACTGTAAATGACACACGTGTTTTTGCCGTTTCAGGCATATATTTAATTTCTTTTATTTGCCCAATAGGATTCCCTTTAATAGTTACGGCAGAAGATTCTACCAAGGCATTATAATCAAATTCTGTGTAATACGTATCACCACCATCTAGCAGATTTACTCCTTTTAGAAAATTAATTCCAAAAACCAGAAATACAATTCCAGTAAGGACCAATATGGCTGTTTTAACTTCTTTAGATATTTTCAAAGTGCACTTATTTAGTTATAAAACAAAATTAGAAATAAATTAATAAAGAATGTCCCTAATTTTCAGATGTTTTTAACACATCTGATAAAGAAACTAACTCATCATTTTTGAAAGCTACAATAAAACAACCTGCATAACCTTTAGCATCAGCCTCATCTTTAAGTTTTTTAATCATAATGTAATCAGACGTGCCACCGTAATAATATTTGTACAAATCGTCAAATTGCTCCTTTGAAATAGGATTCAATCCCTTGAAATTATAAGGTTGAGTTGCAATTTCCCTCGAACTAGCTGCAATTTGAACTTTAAAAATTATACCTTCATAAATATCAGACGTTTCCGCTGTTGTGGCAGCTGGTTCATTAGCTATGTTGGGTTGAAAATAACCGCCAACATTCTTATCTAAATTATCTTTATAATGTAAAATAGCATCTTTAATAGCCATTGACATTTCACTTTGTCCTTTTCCAGAATTTAAATAAGCACCTTCTGGTTTATATGTTAAAAAACCGGTTTCAATTAAAACACTTGGCATGTACGTGTTGTGCAAAACCCAAAATCCAGCTTGCTTTACACCACGACTTTTACGTTTCAATTTGCCTGTAAAATTAGTTTCGATGTAACTAGCCAGTTGAATACTCTGATCTAAATACTCCTCCTGCATCAATGTTAAACCAATCAGGGATTCTGGAGAGTTGGGATCAAAACCTTCGTAATGTTTTTCATAATCATCCTCTAAAAAAATAACTTCATTTTCTTTTTTAGCAATATTAAAATTCTGTTCATTTACATGTAAACCTAGAACGAATGTTTCCGTACCATGCGCACTATTAGAAAAAGCATTGCAATGTATGGAAACAAATAAATCTGCATCTGCTTTGTTCGCTATTTCTGCGCGCTCACGTAACTTTAAAAAAACATCTGTTTTTCTTGTATAGATTACTTGGATGTTCTTATTTTTTTCCAGCTCCTTGCCTACCTCCAAAACAATATTTAATGCAATATTTTTCTCTTTATAGCCATTTCCCAAATTTCCAGGATCATGACCACCATGACCAGCATCTAAAACAACGACAAATTTATCTGCATTTTTTTGTGCGAAGACAGAATTAATTGATAAGATTGTCACAAATAAAGTGAAACATAAGAAACTTATAGAGATATTCGTTTTCATAAAGGTTATAACAACTTTTTTCTAGGTTTATTTTAATTTTGGAATTTTCGGATATATTAATTTAATCACAAAAAATATATGTAATTTTGGCAATTCAAAAACCGAGCCATACTTTTACAAAAATACATTTAAAAGCGTTGCGTACAAACAACTTCCACATACTTTTTGCCTTAAGTTTTACAGTGTTTATCAACACGTTGGGCTTTGCTCAAGATTTGCCAAAGTCTGGAATTCAGGTGGAAGCTGAGAAAGACGATGACAGCTTACAGGTAAGCATAGGTGATGCCATAAAGCCCACTACTTCGGAAAAGGGACAAGATTCTACTCTTAAAGATACCGTTAAGCCAAAAGAAGAAATGCTTACTGGCCCTATAAAATACAAGGCTACAGATTACACGTCCTTTAATAATAAAGAGCAAAAACTGTACATGTACAATGAAGCCGAAGTGTATTATGAGGATATGGAGCTCAAAGCTGGCGTGATAATAGTAGATTATAACACCAATACTGTTTTTGCCAAAGGTATTGTTGATTCAACTGGACTTTATACCCAAGCGCCAATTTTTAAACAAGCTGACAACGAGGTAAAACCTGATTCCATCAAGTTTAACACAGTTACCGAAAAGGCCTTAATTTATAATTCTAATACCGAACAAGGTGATATAAAAATCTATGCGCCAATTACAAAAAAGGTTAATGATTCGGTTATTTTTCTTTACAAAGGGCGTTTTACAACAGCAAAAGATATTGAAAATCCAGAATATTATTTTCAAGCCAGCAAAATTAAAATTGTTCCAGGTAAAAAGATTGTTGTTGGTGTTACCAATATGGTTATTGCTGATGTACCAACACCTTTAGGTTTACCGTTTGGTTTTTTCCCGTTAACGGATAAACAAACATCAGGTGTAATTTTTCCAACCTTTGGAGAAGAAAGTAATCGTGGTTATTTTATTCAAAATGGTGGTTACTATTTTGCTTTAAGTGATTATTTTGATTTAGCCGTTCTGGCCGATTACTACACGAATGGTAGTTATGGATTGCGCATGGAAAGTGCCTATGCCGACAAGTATAATTTTCGTGGAAATGTAGGATTTCGTTATGAAAACTTAATAAACAGTGAACGTGGTTTTCCCGATTACGGAAAATCAACCATTTACAATATTCGTTGGTCTCATGCGCAAGACCCAAAAGCCAATCCAAATTCACGCTTTTCAGCATCTGTCAATTTAGGGAGTAGTAAATATTATCAAACCTCCATAAATCAGGTTAATGCACCTAGTTTCTTAAACAATACATTGGCTTCGTCTGTTTCATATGCCAAAACATTTCAAGGAGAACCGCAGGTTAATTTAAGTGCAACAGCTACCCATTCTCAAAACACAAACACGGAAGTCATAAATATGACGCTTCCAACCGTTCAAGCAAGCGTAAGTCGTATTTTCCCATTTGCTCCCAAAGAAGGCGTTAAAAAAGGGATTATTCAAAACGTGAATTTTCAATATAACGTTCGTGCCGAAAATAGGATTGAAACAACAGATTCGTTATTCTTTAAAAAAGAAATGTGGGATAGTGCCGAAAATGGTGTGCAACACAGTATTCCGTTGACCACTAATTTTAAAGTATTTAAACATTTAAGCTTAAGTGCCAGTACATCCTACGACGAAACTTGGGTTTTTGAAACTATTAATAAGTATTTTGATCCCGTTGAAAATAAGGTTGTAACCGATGTTGAAAAGGGCTTTGATGCATTCCGAACGTATAATTTTAGTACGAGTTTAGGTACAACTCTATATGGCATGTTCGATTTTAGAAAACAAGGTAAAGACCCTAAAATTCAACAAATTCGTCATGTTATGCGGCCTTCTTTAAGTTATAACATTAACCCTTCATTTAGTCAGTATTACCAAACCTATGAAGTAATAAGTGCTGATGGCCTAACCGTTTCAGAGGAAGAATACACACGTTTTGAAGGTGGAATTTTTGGCGTTCCAAATAATCGCTATTCAAGTTCTATAGGTATGAGTTTATCGAACAATATAGAAGCTAAAGTGCGTGATAGAGATTCATCGGCAACCGAACCTAAAAAAATTAAAATTCTTGATAACTTAAATTTTTCAACGGCTTATAATTTGGCAGGCGACTCCTTAAATTGGAGTCCAATAAGAATTTCTGGAGGTACACAGTTATTAAAAAACCAAATGTCCATAAACTTTGGTGCCACTTTAGATCCCTATGCTTTAGATAATAACAATACCAAAATTGATATGTTTAATATTGATAATGGTGGTAGTTTATTTCGATTAACTAGTGCCAATTTAACCATGAGTTACGCCATTTCTAGCGCTACTTTTGATGGCACCGAAAATAACAGAAGCACACAAGAAAACCTACGAAGTGGCGGTCGAGCTGATGATTTATTTGGTCGAGCTCAAGATTTTTCTGATCAGAGTTATTATGATAAAGAAAATGAGGATGAAGACCGAAAACCAAGTAAATTATATACCAGTAAAATTCCGTGGAATATTAAGTTTGCCTATGCCGTAAATTACTCTAACACAAGACGTGAGAATGAAATATCATCCAACTCATTAATGTTTTCTGGTGATGTGGAAATTGCGCCTCAATGGACTTTTGGCGCATCGTCAGGTTATGACTTTAAAAATAAGGGGTTTACCTATACCCAATTGCGTTTTGAACGTGATTTATTAAGTTGGCGAATGAATTTTAGTTGGGTGCCTTTTAGTTCAAGAAGTTCCTGGTACTTTTTTATTGGTATTAAATCCAGTATCTTGAAGGATATTAAATATGATAAACGTCGACAGCCGGATCAACAATTATAACCGTCAACAACCTAACCAAAATATATTATGAAAAAAATAATTAATACCACGCATGCTCCTACTCCTATTGGACCTTACAATCAAGCCGTTTTAGTTGGGAATATGTTGTATACATCTGGACAAATTGCTATTAACCCAAAAACTAATGAATTGGTTCTAGATACCATAGAATTGGAAACAGAACAAGTTATGCAAAACATGAAAGCCGTTTTAGAAGCTGCCGATATGAATTTTGAAAACGTTATTAAATCCACCATATTTATTAGTGATATGGGTAATTTCTCTAAAATTAATGACGTGTACACCAATTATTTCAATTCGGAGACTGCTCCTGCTCGTGAAAGTGTAGAAGTTGCTAATTTACCAAAATATGTAAATGTGGAAATTAGTATGATTGCCGTTAAATAAGAAGGTAAAACACTAAAAAGCCAAGGACCAACCAAGTCCAAAGGTATCACTATCCGAACCGATATCTTGAAACGTTACCGAACGTAAATAAGATAGTTTAACTGCCTGTGTTTTTGTTATTGGCGCTCCAAATGATACTGCTCCTAATAAGTCTCCACGCGCATCATTTTGTTGAACGCCATCAATAGTTGCAGCTGCACCACTACCCAAACCAACACTTCCAGAAACCCACATTCTATTTTTAAAACGATGGATTAAATGAGATTGTATAGCAAATAAAGGCTTTTGCTCTTTTCTCGCTTTATTAAAAAACTGATTATTATCTGTAAAGAAAAACACGGAACTTGTTAACTCATAAGACCATTGTCCCCAATTATGAACCACACCTATTTGTGGTCTGATAATAAATCCATTATAACCTAAATTCAATAACCGATCCTCAGCATACTGACCTAGAGGCAATGTTGCCGCAATAGAAACCCCTAACATAGTATTTACAGGATTTGCTTTCATATATTCCATCATTTTAATTGGATTCATGGCATTCGGACCTATTAAGTT
>CBFHJN010000030.1:0-18497 GCA_965655805.1 Flavobacteriaceae bacterium | reverse complement strand
TTGGTCATATCGTGCTTTTTTATCAGCATTACTTAATATTTCATAAGCTTCAGCCGCTTCTTTAAACTTCGTTTCTGACATGCAACCCAAGTACAAACCTTCAGTTGTTTTTATCGGAATATGGGAATACGTTAACTGATTAAAAAGCATTTGTAAATCGCCAATTTTATCGGTGTTTACCAATGGTTTTATATCGTTAATAACAAATTCATTTAAAGTCATAGCTTGTTTTTTGTTATTTGCAAATTAATTAAAAAATACTACAATACTGGTAGTTCAGTTTGTATTTTTGTATTTCAAACGGCCAAGAAAATGACAAAATTAAGTGTAAATATTAATAAGATAGCAACCTTACGAAATTCTAGAGGTGGCGATTTGCCAAACGTAGTCCAATTCGCAAAAGATGTTCAACGTTTTGGGGCAGAAGGTGTAACCATTCATCCACGACCAGATGAACGCCATATTCGGTATCAAGATGCTTACGATTTAAAACCAGAAGTTTTTACAGAATATAATATTGAAGGGAACCCAATTAAGAAATTTATGGATATGGTTTTAGAAATTAAACCAACCCAAGTTACTTTGGTTCCAGATTCTGTTGATGCTATTACCAGTAATGCAGGTTGGGATACTGTTACACATAAAGATTTTTTGGTGGACGTGATTCAGGAATTCAAAAACCACGGCATTCGTACGTCCATTTTTGTAGATCCTGTTTTAAAACAAATTGAAGGTGCCAAAGCTACAGGAACGGATAGAATTGAATTGTATACCGAAGCATTTGCGCATGAATTCAGTTTAGGAAATAAAAAAGCTATTTTACCGTATACAGAATGCGCTGTTTTAGCCGGTAGTTTGGATTTAGGAATTAATGCTGGACATGATTTATCATTAGACAACATCCAATTTTTTAAAGCCAACATTCCTAATCTATTAGAAGTTTCCATTGGTCACGCACTTATTTCTGAAAGTTTGTATTTAGGTGTGGAAAATGTCATTCAAATGTACTTGCAAAAATTACAGTAAGTATACAGTTTACAGTAAAGGAACAGTTGTTAAATATTTAAAGATAAATTTGTAGTGGTAAACAGTAAAAAATTATATTCAAATATTATAGGTGAAGGCAAACCGTTTATTATTCTGCATGGCTTTTTAGGTAGTGGTGACAATTGGAAAACTTTAGGAAGTGATTTTGCCGAAAGAGGGTTTGAAGTTCATTTAGTGGATCAACGAAATCATGGTAGAAGTTTTCATGATTCGGAATTTAACTATGAGGTTTTGGCTGCTGATTTAAAAACATATTGCACCGAAAATAATTTGAAGGATATTACACTTCTAGGGCATTCCATGGGTGGAAAAACGGCTATGTTATTTGCAACCCAATATCCTGACATGGTGTCAAAATTAGTGATTGCAGATATTTCACCACGATTTTATCCCGTTCATCATGATGCTATTTTAAACGGTTTGAGTCAACTTGATTTTTCAATACTAAAAAGCCGAGGTGCTGCTGATAAGAGTCTGTCTAAATTTGTTTCAGATACCGGAACGCGTCAATTTTTACTCAAAAATTTATATTGGAAAGAAAAAGGGGTTTTAGCATTCCGAATGAATCTTGAGGTCTTATCTGAACAAGTAGAAGAAGTAGGTGAGCCACTTCCAGTTTCAGCAACATTTGATGGTGACACGCTCTTTTTACGAGGCGATAAATCGGAATATATTGGTAATCAAGATGAGCGCATTATTCAAACTCATTTTCCGAAAGCTCAAATTGTAACGATTGCTAATGCTGGACATTGGCTGCATGCTGAAAATCCTGATGAATTTTATGATGCTGTAATGGTATTTTTATCATAAATTACCTATCAAATTAATCATTAATACATAAATTATGAAACTAATTATCAGATTATTATTGACTGCAGTTGCCGTAGTTTTACTGGCTAAATTGCTACCTGGAATTGCGGTAGAAGGTTATACAACGGCTATAATAGTAGCCATAGTGCTTGGTTTATTAAATATTTTTGTTAGACCATTATTAATACTTTTTACACTGCCTGCTACCATTTTAACCCTCGGACTTTTCCTATTCGTTATTAATGCCTGTATCGTGTTGTTAGCAGATTATTTTGTTAGTGGTTTTGCGGTGTCTAGTTTTTGGACCGCCTTATTATTTAGCATCGCGTTAACGATTCTGCAGTCCCTGTTTTATGCTATTTTGGGCGAGGATAAAGTAGAAGCATAAATAATTTTTTAACATTTCGAATGAATTGAAACCCGTTAGTCCTACTGAATATAGGTGGAATTAATGGTGTGAAATACAATACGTTAAAATACTTTGTTGGAGTGCAAAAAAGTAGTAGTTTTGCACTCCAATTTTTATGTCATAATACAATGAATATTACAAGAGAAAATATTGATGCATTAAATGCTGTAGTAACAGTTGATATCGCTAAAGAAGATTATAGTGGTAAAGTAGAAAAAATACTTACAGATTACCGTAAAACAGCAAACATTCCTGGTTTTAGAAAAGGTCATGTGCCAATGGGAATGGTTAAAAAGCAATATGGTAAAGCCGTATTAGTAGATGAGGTGAACAAATTACTTCAAGAAGCTTTAAATAAATATTTAACCGAAGAAAAATTAGACGTTTTAGGTAATCCATTGCCAAAACCGCAAGATAATTTAGATTGGGATGCTGAAAAATTATCATTTGAATTTGAATTAGGTTTAGCACCAGAATTCGAAGTTAATTTATCACCTAAAAAAGCAATAATCGATTACAATATCACAGCTGGTGATAAAATGATTGATGATCAAATTTTAAATATTCAAAAGCAATACGGAAAACTGATAGCTTCTAATGAAGTGACTAAAGACTCGGAAATCACAGGTGTTTATAAAAATGAAGAACGCGATATAGAAAACACCGTTACGTTAACTTTAGATAAGTTTAAAGGTAAAGCTACTGAAAAGAAATTTATTGGATCTAAAGTTGGTGATGTTATTGCCTTAAAAACAAAAGGTCTATATGCAGATGATCACGAATTAATGCATGCCCTAAAATTATCACATGATGATATTCATGGTTTAGAAATTGACGTGACATTTACAATTACTGAAATTAATGAACGTGAGTTAGCCGAATTAAACCAAGAATTATTTGATAAATTATTCGGTGAAGGTGTTGCAACGTCTTTAGAAGACGTTAAAGGAAAAATTAAAGAAGATGCTGAAAAGCAGTTCAAGCAACAATCAGAACAAAAATTACTAAATGACGTAACAGAACATTTAGTAGATAACACCAAATTCGATTTACCTGCAACATTCCTTCAAAAATGGATGCAAACAGCTGGTGAAAAAGAATTAACAGAAGCCGAGGCGCAAGAAGAATATGCGAAGTCCGAAAAAAGTTTACGTTACCAATTAATTGAAGGTAAACTAATAACCGAAAATAACATAAAAGTGAGCATGGAAGATATTAAAGATCATGCCAAGCAAATGATTAAAGCGCAAATGGCGCAATTTGGACAAATGAATCCTACTGATAAAGAATTAGAGGATATTGCTGCTCGTGTGTTATCTAACCAAGAGGAAGCGCGTCGTATTTCTGAACAAATTATCAGTCAGAAGTTATTAGCGTTATATAAAGAAAAGGCAAATATTAAAACGAAAGATATTACTTACGAGGACTTTGTAAAAGAAGTTTATGGAGACAAATAAGATATCCGGTTTTACAGAATAAATCCTTATATTTAGGCGTTGAAATAACATGTTTCAACGCCTATTTTTTTGAGTGTTGATTTGTTTAAACAATTTTAAACTCAAGCTTCTTGGTATTTGCCAAGATTTTAACCTAAAAAATTTATAACAAGAATGAATTACGGAAAAGAATTTGAAAAATTCGCTATAAAAGATCAAGGCATTAGTAGTACCTATTACGATAAAATTATTAGTCATATGTACCCAACTAATTTAACGCCCAACATTATTGAAGAGCGTCAGATGAACATCGCTATTTTTGATGTATTCTCCAGATTAATGATGGATCGTATTATCTTTTTAGGGACAGCTATCAACGATCAAGTGGCCAATATTATTCAAGCACAATTACTGTTTTTAGAGAGCACAGACTCTTCTAAAGACATTCAAATATATATAAACTCACCAGGAGGTGGTGTGTATGCTGGTTTAGGAATTTATGATACCATGCAGTTCATCAAGCCTGACGTGGCTACAATTTGTACTGGTATGGCAGCATCTATGGGAGCTGTTTTATTGTGCGCAGGCGAAAAGGGAAAGCGTAGTGGATTAACGCATTCGCGTGTTATGATTCACCAACCTTTAGGTGGTGCTCAAGGACAAGCTAGTGATATTGAAATTACTGCTCGTGAAATTTTAACCTTAAAAGAAGAGCTTTACAAAATTATCAGTAAGCATTCTGGACAAGATTACGACAAAGTGTATAATGATAGTGATCGTGACTACTGGATGAAAGCTGATAAAGCTAAAGAATACGGTATGATTGATGAAGTATTAGTGCGTAGCTAATAGTTAGAAATAAACCTTTTACAAACTCACCTTTATTGATTTGTAGAAGTTATTAGAAAATTGAAATTTATTAATTTATGGCAAAGGAAGAATTAGAATGTTCATTTTGTGGTAGGAAAAAGCCAGAAACCAGTTTGTTAATTGCTGGTTTGGATGCGCATATTTGCGATCGTTGTATTGAACAAGCACATGGTATTGTAGTTGAAGAATCCAAACAAACCGATAGTAGCGATTTGTCTGCAGAATTAAAACTGCGCAAACCACAAAAAATAAAAGCATTTTTAGACGAGTATATTATAGGCCAGGAAACCACTAAAAAGGTGATGTCTGTTGCTGTATATAACCATTACAAGCGTTTATTGCAGGCGCCAACGGATGATGATATTGAAATTCAGAAGAGTAATATCGTTATGGTTGGTCAAACAGGTACAGGAAAAACACTAATGGCTAAAACTATTGCTAAAATGTTAAATGTACCACTGGCTATTGTAGATGCCACAGTTTTAACTGAAGCTGGTTATGTTGGTGAAGATGTAGAAAGTATTTTAACACGTTTATTACAAGCTGCGGATTATAGTTTAGAAAAAGCAGAAAAGGGTATCGTTTTTATTGATGAAATTGATAAAATAGCACGTAAAAGTGATAATCCATCCATAACACGTGATGTTTCGGGAGAAGGAGTGCAACAAGCACTTTTAAAATTACTAGAAGGAACTGTAGTTAATGTACCACCAAAAG
The DNA here is from genome assembly GCA_965655805.1 of Flavobacteriaceae bacterium. GTDB lineage: Bacteria > Bacteroidota > Bacteroidia > Flavobacteriales > Flavobacteriaceae > Algorimicrobium. The sequence continues at coordinate 13,208 of CBFHJN010000030.1, read as the reverse complement.
GCGGACGTAAACATCCAGATCAAAAATTTATTGAAGTGAACACCGAGAATATTTTATTTATAGCTGGTGGTGCTTTTGATGGTATTGAGAAAGTTATTTCTAAACGTTTAAATATGCAAGCGGTAGGTTATGCTGCTTCCATGTCTGATGAGCGTGTAGATCATACGCATTTATTACAATATATTATTCCAAAGGACTTAAAGGACTTTGGTTTAATTCCTGAAATTATTGGTCGTTTACCAGTATTAACTTACATGGATCCATTAGATGCTAAAACACTTCGTGCTATTTTAACGGAACCTAAAAATGCCATTATCAAACAATATAAGAAGTTGTTTAGTATGGATGATATTGAGTTTCATATTACCGATGGTGCTTTAGATTTTATTGTTGATAAGGCTATAGAATATAAATTAGGTGCGCGTGGATTACGTTCCTTATGTGAAGAAATTCTAACCGACGCTATGTTTGAAATGCCTGGAAGCGATGAAAACGAATTGAAGGTAACCAAAGCATATGCTGAAGATAAAATTAGTAAAACAACTATTAAGAAATTGAAGGCAGTTTCTTAATCCATTTGATTTTCAAACACAAAAAAACCACGCAATTTGCGTGGTTTTTTATTTAGGTTGTTATGGATTGTAATTAATAATTACGCATTATGTGTAAATCATTTTGTGATTAATAGCACTGTAAAACTACTCCTTTTTGTGTAAGAAAAAAATGACGACATCTGTTTTTAGATAAACTTACTACTAAACTCGTTAACGGAAATTTTTCTGCTTTTTTTTTCGGTAAGTGGCACTATAAGTTCAGTTTTAAAAGCGCATCTAAATAATCTCTGGAATTAGATAATCTAGGTATCTTATGTTGCCCTCCTAATTTGTCGTTGGCTTTAAGCCAATCATAAAACAAATGTTCACGCGCTATGTGAATGGTTGGTTTATTCAGTGTCATATTATTAAGACGCTTAGCTTCATAATCGGAATTTAAGGATTTTAAGGCATTGTCAAAAAGCTCATTAAAATATTTAATATTTTCGGGTGGTGTTTTAAATTCTATAATCCATTCATGTGCACCTTTTTCTTTACCTTCCATGAATATAGGAGCTGCTGTATAATCTACAATTTCCGACTTTGTTTTTTTACATACTTTTCTTAAGGCGTCTTCAGCATTTTCAATAATCAGTTCTTCGCCAAAAGCATTAATATGATGCTTGGTTCTACCAGATACTTTTATGCGATACGGATTGATAGAGGTAAACCGAATGGTATCGCCAATTCTGTAGCGCCATAAACCAGCATTTGTGGTGATTATAACGGCGTAGTTTTTATCAATTTCCACCTGACTTAACGGAATTACCTTTTCGTTATTTGTACCATACGTATCCATGGGAATAAATTCATAAAAAATACCGTAATCTAACATCAGCAGTAACTCACTCGATTTATTTTGATCTTGAATAGCAAAAAATCCTTCAGACGCATTATAGGTTTCATAATATCTAAAGTCATTTTTAGGTAGAATTTTCTTGTATTGATCCACATAAGGCAAGAAACTCACACCTCCATGAAAGTATACCTCCAAATTGGGCCAAATATCATGTAGGTTATCTTTGCCAGTTGTTTCTAAAACATTATTAAGTAATACCAACATCCAAGACGGCACACCTGCCAAACTGGTAACATTCTCTTGAATCGTTTCGTCAACAATAGCTTGCATTTTAAGTTCCCAATTATTCATCAAAGATACCTTGCTGCTTGGTGTGCTGCTGAATTCTGCCCAAAAAGGCATATTATCTATCAGAATAGCAGATAAATCACCAAAAACGGTTCCGTTTTCTTTATATAATTCTTTACTGCCACCCAAACGTAAACTTTTTCCAGTAAATAGTTGCGCGTTTTCATTGTTGTTTAAATACATACACAACAAATCCTTGCTGGCAGCATAATGGCAATTTTCGAGCGCGTCTTCACTTACAGGAATAAATTTGCTCTTCGCATTGGTGGTTCCGCTAGATTTAGCAAACCATTTAATGGGTTGTGGCCAAAAAATATTGTTTTCACCTAAACGCGAGCGTTCAATCATGTCTTGATAATCTTCATAAGAAGATACTGGAACACGGTCTGCAAATGTTTGGTAATTCTTTATGGAATCAAAGCCATAAGTTTTACCAAACTGGGTATCTTTGGCTTTATACAACAGCTGAAAAAGCAACTCTTCCTGAACTTCATTTGGGTATTTTAAAAATAGTTCGATTTGATGAAACCGTTTTTTTAAAAACCATGAAGCAATAGAATTTACAATAGGAATTGGCATATTTGCTGTATATTTAATGAACTAAAAATAATACTTTTTTTTATGACCTACCAAGGTGTTTTAACAAAAATGACAACGGAATTTACCGAGCCTATTCAATACTACCTCATTTTTGAAAACGATTTTATTCATATTAATCAGTTGTTAGATAAAACCATTCAGTTAGAATTTGTTGGGTATCAATGTTTAAGTTGTGGTTTAAACAAGCCAATTTATAGACAAGGTTTTTGCAAAAGCTGCTTTTTTGATATACCACAAGCTGCTGATTGGATTATAAAACCTGAATTAAGCAAAGCGCATTTAGATCAAGAAGAACGCGATTTAGATTATGAAAAACGTGTGCAATTGCAACCGCATATTGTGTATTTAGCCAATTCTAGTAATGTGAAAGTTGGCGTTACACGAAAAAGTCAAGTGCCAACCCGATGGATTGATCAAGGTGCGCATGAGGCGATTGAAATTGTTGAGGTGCCAAATAGATATTTAGCAGGTATTACAGAAGTGGCACTAAAAGATTATGTAGCCGATAAAACCAATTGGCGAAATATGCTAAAAAACGATATTCAAGATGAAGATTTAGTAGTTTGGCGTGATAAATTAAAGGTGTATATTCCAGAGGAAGCACAAGAATATTTCATAGCCAATAACTCGGAAACAAACATGGTCTTTCCAGTACATCACTATCCTGAAAAACCAAAGAGTTTAAATATGGTAAAAAGTAAATCGTATTCGGGAAAATTAGTAGGTATAAAAGGGCAGTATCTAATTTTTGACGATGATACGGTTTTTAATATTCGTTCTAATGAAGGTTTGGTAGTCAAACTTTCTCTGGCATAAAAAAAAGCACGTATTAAAACATACGTGCTTTTTTATATATAGTAAAAAGATAATTAAATATCTTCTTGATCTCTTAAGTTTTGGATGTATTCAGCTTTCTGAACTTCACGTCTTCTTTTTACTGAAGGCTTTGTAAAATATTGCTTCTCTCTTAAGTTTTGCATTACTTTTACATTTCTATGCTTACGCTTGTAACGCTTTAAAGCACGTTCTATATTTTCTCCTTCTTTAATTTCAATTCGTAACATATTATTTTTCTTAAATTTAATGGGTGCTAAGGTAATCCTTTTATTGGTATTTTTAGAATGTTTTCTGATTTTTAATTTAAAGTGAAATTTTACCGCAGTAGCCCCTAATTTGTACTGTCTTTTTTCTTCTTGTTTTTATTTAATAAACCACCTAAAATATTCTTAATTGTCTCTTCGGTTTTTGGTGGGTTTGTTTTGGTTGAGTCTGTTTGAACGGTTGTGCTATCAATTGGTGTACTTGTTGTATTAGAATTCGTACCACTATTTAAACCGCCTAACAAATCTTTAATAGCATTTGTACCTTGATTAATTAATTTTTGTTTCTCTATTTCAATGAGCTGTTGTGTTAATTTGGTAACACTAGATGATAAATCGGTTGAAATTTTTGGGCTTTTAAAGGTTCCTTGTAAGTTAGCTGTAATGGGAATGCTGATTTTATTCACCTCCGGATCATTAATTTTACCTATTAAGCGGTTTATATCGCTGCCTAAATATTTAGCAGGCACGTTAAATGCCAAATCGTAATTCATGGTTTGATCAAAACCATGGCTTCCACCTATGGCAATATCAATATCTTTATACTGTAACATAAAAGGTTTGATGTTTACTTGACCATCACTAAAAGTTAAGTTGGTTTTTAAATCATTTAAATCTAATTTATCAATATCTATAAAGTTTAATTTAGAATCTAACGTACTTAACAACGGACTATTTTCAATCTTCGTTTTCGTGGTTAATAATTCAGCAAAAGCATTACCAGTAACCGAACTTAATATAGGCGAAAAGGAGCTGTCCAAATTACCATTTAACACAATATCCGTATTTAGTTTTCCTTCAAAAATTTTGGCAATTGGCGCTAATACCTTTAACAAATCCAATGTGGTAAAGGACTCTGTTATATCAAACGCATCGGCATTCAATTTTAAATTGAATTTTGGGGTATCTTGTTGTGTGTTAATATCTCCTGAAACAGCTAAAGAGCCATCAAAAATATTGGTATTTAAATTGTTCAATGTCGCTACCTGATCCTTAATCGCTAAATTACCTTTGGTATTTTTCAATGTTAGGTTGTCATAAATGACGGTTTTAGCATCAGCATTAATAGTACAATCTAAAAATGCTGGAATTTTTAATGGAACACTCGTATCGGTCGTTTTATTAGTTTCGCCATTTTCGTCAGTATCTGCAACCATAAAATCACTAATATTAAAGGTGTTGGCGTTGACATTAAAATTTCCTTGGAGTTTTTTATCGCTCAAAAGAAAACCTAATAAATTAGTAATGGTTCCGTTGGCATTAATATCACTTTGTCCAGATTGGGCTTCAAATTTATTCAATGCAACCGTTCCAGGCTTAAAGGTTAAATCTGCATTTGAAATACTAATAGGATTCACAATATCTTCTGATGCATATATAAAGTTACTTATTTGAACGCTACCATCGCTTTTAATACGTTGATAGGCGTTTGTTTCAATAGCATTCATATCAAAAGCGGTGTTTATTTTAGCTTTTAGAATTCCTGTTAAATCAGTATCCAACTCAATTGGGTAGGCTTGGCTAATATTAGCCAAGTTTAAAATACCATCTATATAAGCGCTAACGGCCATGTTTTCGGTTAAATTTCGCAACGTAGCCGATGCATTAAACTGATCTTGATCAATTTTAAAATTTAAGGTGCTAATATCTACATAAGTGTCTACTGGTTTTCCTGTGGTATTTTTAATGCTGGTATTTATGTTAATTTGTTCTACGCCTTTGGGTAAGTCAGGATATTTAAAAGATGCATTATTAGATACAATATTAATGTCCATTTGTGGAATGGTCTCTTCGGAAATTAATCCGTTTACGCGACCTGTAATTTTAAAATTACCACTGGTTTGAACGTTTTCAATGTCCTTTGAATAGGTTTTAGGAATAACGGCTAAAAATTCTTTAAAATCAGACCCTGGATTTTCAAATGAAATATCCAACTCTTGACCAACTTCCAGAAGCTGCACATAGCCTTGGAACTGCAGTGGTAAATCATTAATGTGGGCTGTGTTTTCTTTGAATGTATATTTGTTATTCGGTAAATCTAAACCGATTATAGCATCAAGTTTTAAATTATGGTTGCTTAAATATTCCGTACTATCCATGCTTAAAGTTAAGCTAGCAGACGTTTTTGTATCTAATTCTGAAACATTTCCTGAAAATGTTCCTTTGCCAGAGTGGTTTAATTCCGTAATATAAAAAATGGTATTTGTACCTTCATCAATATACGTTAACGCACTGTTGTTAATGCTGTAATCTTGCACGTCCAGCGTAAAACCGCTATTAGTTTCTACGTTGGTTGGTGTTTTTTCATCTGAAGGCTTGGCAATATCGTAATTGGTCTCTCCGAGTTTGTTGGTTTTTAAAACAATTAAAGCTTCGTTAATTTTAAATTCGTTAATTACCACAGGACCTTCGCTGGCCTTTTTAAAAAGCTCTTTGATAGACATGGTTAGCGACATGGTTTTAATAGACGCTAATTTTTCATCCTTAAAAGGCGCGAAATTTGTAATCTCTAAATCGCTGACATCTACTTGAGCTTGTGGAAAACTTCTAATAAAACTTAAATTGATGTCGGTAAATTCAACTTGCGCATTAACATTGCTATTAATAGTGTTTTTAACAATGTCTTTAATTTTTCCTTGGAACACGAAAGGAATGGCTACCAATAAAAGGACAATAACCAATAATGTGATTCCAATAATTTTTAACGCTTTTTTCATATAAATTTTTAAGTGATCGGTTTGTTAGAATATACGTATAAACTAGATGAAAGGTTGCTAGAAACCAAAAGTTTAGTAAAATTTTAATACTTAAATTTGGCTATTAATAGCGTTAATTTTCAATACAAATTACCTTTCAATAAACCAGCAAAGCTATTGCATTCTTTGGTATGAAACGCACTTAATAGCATGAAAAGTTGCTGCAATCCGTAAATTTTATGATATCTATCAAAAATCTTCGAAATTTATGCGAAATGGCACCTAATATAGCTGTAAATGGATGATAATAAAGTAGCACCATCAGGTTACTTAATTTTGTGAATAAAAAGCCTTCCAAAATTTAACCTATTACATTTTCTTTTAGTTATTTTGGCATCTGTTATGACCCAACCCAATACTGTTTACATATCATTAGGAAGCAATCAAGGCGACCGATTAAAGCACTTGCAAGATGCTGTAGATGTTATTTACAAGCGCATTGGTAAAGTGCAAATGATAGCCAAGGTTTATAATACACCAGCTTTAGGTTTTGAAGGTTCTGATTTTTTAAACACTTGTATTATTGTTAAAACGGATTATCCAGTTGAAACGGTTTTAAGTGATTTATTGCGAATTGAAACCGAAATGGGTCGTGTTCGAAATGAAAAGGCAGGTTATGAATCGCGCAGTATTGATTTGGATATTCTGCTTTATAACGATGCCGTTATTCATACAGAAACCTTAATTGTTCCGCATCCGCAAATGGCTAACAGGCGTTTTGTGCTGCAACCTTTATATGATATTGCACTCAAGGAAAAACATCCAACCTTACATAAAACTATTGCCGAATTATTAGAAATTTGCGAAGACAAAAGCAATATTGAGCCCATTAATATTTGGCTTAAAAATCCGAGTAAACAATATAATCTGTCTAAATACAATTATATAGCAATTGAAGGTAATATAGGAGCAGGAAAAACCAGTTTAGCAACCATGATTTCGGCTGATTTTAATGCGAAATTAATTCTAGAACGTTTTGCCGATAATCCGTTCCTTCCCAAGTTTTATGAAGATGCTAAACGCTATGCCTTTACGTTAGAAATGAGCTTTCTAGCGGATAGATACCAACAAATTAGTGACGATTTAGCGCAATTAGATTTGTTTAAAGATTTTATTGTTAGCGATTATGATATTTATAAATCCTTGATATTTTCTAAAATCACCTTGCTTGAAGACGAGTTTAAGTTGTACAGGCGCTTGTTCTATATGATGTATAAAGATATTGCCAAACCTGAATTGTATATTTATTTATATCAAAACACACAACGTCTACAAGAGAATATTAAAAAGCGTGGTCGAGATTACGAGCAGAATATTAAAGATGAGTATTTGGAGAAAATCAATTCTGGGTATTTAAATTTCTTAAAAAATCAAGAGGAGTTGAACGTGAAGATTATTGATATTTCTGAACGTGATTTTGTCAACAGTCGTGAGGATTATTTGTGGGTTTTAAATGAAATTGTAAAGTAAATACTAGATTCTTCGCTTTGTTCTGAATGACATGATTAACGTCAATGTCATGCAGAAAGAAGTATGACTGAAGCATCTCCAATTCTAATTCTGAAACAGTATATTTTTTTAATAGATACTTATAATGAACTACCGAAAAGTAACAACCCAAGATATTTTAATTTTAGGTGTTAAAGCCGAATTATCTTTTATGACCAATGGTGAAGGAACAGGGAAGTTAGCCAGCGCTTTTATGCCACGAATACAAGAAATTACCAATCGCGTTGGAACCGATTCGTTTTCGTTGCAGCATTATAAAGACTTCAATATAAAAACCATGACACCGGAAACGTTGTTTGAAAAGTGGATAGGTGTAGAAGTCTCTAGTTTTGATGTTGTGCCTGAAAACATGGAAACTTTGGTAATTCCTGGAGGTGATTTTTTGGTGTTTCCGTTTAAAGGTTCGGTAACCGATTTTATAACCTATTGGCAAGAGCTACACCGAGAATGGCTGCCAAATTCGTCGTATCAATTAGATAACAGACCGCATTTTGAAAAGCTTCCCGAAAGTTACAATCCCATGCGTGATGATAATCAGGAAGCTATTTGGATTCCTATTAAGTAAGTTGTTTTATCTAAAGGTTTCTAACTATTATTTTGAAAACATAAAATAGAATGGTCTTAAATTAATATTTAAAAAGTTTATTGTTTTTTTGAGACTTTTTAATTCGGCCTACCAAAGATTTATCGTAAAATTTGAAAATGCAGATGTCGTGAAATTTTAGGCTGTTTGAGCAATCAAAATTTTGAATCAATCAATATTTTAAAGGCGAGTTCCTAAAATTTAGACATCAAATAATAAATTTAGAAATAGCTTCGTAAGCCTAGACTTTCCTACCTGCCGGCAGGCAGGTTTGTTTCTCCCGATAGCTATCGGGATTGGCAATGCAAATCGAAGATTCACGAACACCATCTATAAAATAGAATGAATGGAGAGTAAAAAAGAAAGGATAAATTATTTAAGATGTTAAATTTGATTTCTAGCAACCATCAGCTAAGCCAAAAGACAAAACCAATACATCATTCACAGTTTCGCCATTAGCGTTTTTCGCAGGATTCCAAGTTCCAGGAATACCTTTTATAAGGTTTATAAGGTGGTTATCTAATTCTGGATAATTTGTAGTTCTATCCATATTTACGTTCTCAATGTTACCATTTTTAGAAATGGTAAACGATACTTTTACTGCTTGTAATTTCTTATCGTCGATTTCATCAGAGTTTTTAGTTTTGTTGTCGTTTATGTATTCTAATAAAGCTTTGTAGCCATCATGGTAGGTTGCTGGTTGTTCAGGGACAATTGTGAAATGTGGTCCAAAATGAAGTCCTTCGCCGTCAAAAATCATAGAATTTGCTTTGCTATAATTAATGCGAACTAAAAAATGCTCCGAGTTACCAATATATTGCAATAATTCCTTTTGTGATGCGCTTAATATTTCACCTGAACCACGCGCACGAATATCCGTTTGAATATCATTTTTAATGATGATAATTTCTGATGAAGAGCAATTGGCTATTTGTCGCGAATCTTCTTCACTTATAAAATCATGAATAGTGGTTGCTGCAGCTATTTCACTTTTTTTAATGGCTGTAAAGCGACTATTAATAGTATAGAAAAAATCAATAGGCTCTTTTTTATCAACGCTTAAAACAGGCTCGTTTACCACTTCGGGTTCACGAGTTGTTTCGTTGGCTTTTTCAGATAGTGCAACCAGATGGTCTTGATTTGGAGAAGATACATCCCAATTCATAAAACTAAAAGCGGTTACACTTATTGTTGCAACTACAAGACTGAATATTAGGAAACGTTTTTTCATCATTCAAAGATTTTATGGGTTTGTTTCCCAAATGTATCTGATGACATTGCTTAATCACGAATTATATTTGTAAAAAAAGTGTCAAATTTGTGTGAACGCGCTGTGGTTATTACTGTTTGAATATTATTTTTCTAGCTCTTTTTCTTTACGCAAACTATTTATTAAGCCTATGGAACTACAAATTATTAAAACAATTACTGAAGAAAGAATGATATAATCATTGCTGCCAAGTGTGTCAAAATTGGTGTTTTTAAAATAGGATAAGCAAAAAACTAAACACCCAATTATTAAAAATAGGGCAGCGTTTTTTTGAGATTTTATTTTCCTTCTATCAGTATTCATGATCATTAAAAAAATTTTAAAAACATCTTGAATTGTTAACCACACTTATTTAAGCCATCCTTTTTTCTTTGCTTTTTTACTATATACATAAAGAAAGCCCGCAACTAAAATAACCAACAAGGGTATAATAATAGAAAATACGATTGATTGTTTTTTAATGTCAAAAACAAGTAACCAATATAATTCAATAGAAATCAAGGTAACTAAAGCTATAGCAAAAAAAGTAACGGCAATTTTTTTTCTCATAAAAAGCATAAAGCTTCCTAACATTTCAGAAAACAATGCAGTTAAAAACACAATGCCATACCAGAATGGCAGAGACTGGATTTTTTCAAATTCGTCAGCAGTAGAATTTGCCTGCAAAAAATCTAATTCAATGGAACTAAAATAAATCTCAAATAGATTCCAAGCAATAGAAAAAATAGCGATTACCCAGAAGGAAACTGGTGGTTTAACGTTTTTTATCATAACCTACAATTTTAATTCTGTAAGTAAGATAGGGAATTATGTTGTGTTTTGGTAGTAATAATTCAGATTCCACTGGCATCAAATGAAAGTTAATACCATTAGTTTAGCTTTCAGTAGATAGTTTTGTATGAAATTATAACTTAAAGCGTCCAGACTTTCGTCAGTAATAAACGCTTTATATACATTAAGCAGCTTTTAAATTCAAGTAAAAAACTGATGAATCTGCCGCATTAGTACTTTTTAATTTTACTAAACACATCCCAAACAACCACACCACAACTCACTGAAATATTTAGTGAATGTTTGGTGCCATATTGTGGGATTTCTAAAACCACATCACTGGCAGTTACCACATTTTGAGCTACACCTTTTACTTCGTTGCCAAAAACCAAGGCGTATTTAGTATTAGGTTTGGGTTTAAAATCGTTGAGAATAGTAGCATTTTCAGCTTGCTCAATGGCACAAATTTGGACGTTTTCGGTTTGCAATTTGGATATCACGTCTACCGTGTTTTCAGCATATTCCCAGGCAACAGTATCTGTGCTTCCTAAAGCGGTTTTATGAATATCCTTATGTGGTGGTTGTGCAGTAATGCCACACAAATAAATTTTTTCAATTAAAAAAGCATCGCTGGTTCTAAACACCGACCCAATATTATTCAGACTCCGAATATTATCTAAAATAATAATAATAGGTGTTTTTTTGGTGTCCTTAAATTCATCCACACTTAAGCGGTCTAACTCGCTATTTTTTAATTTTCGCATGTTAATTTCTTATCATTTTGTAAATAACTTTCTACCATCTTGTCTTTAAAAACCTTAAATAAATAAGTACTTTAGCAATCCTAGAATTAAAGCAAAAGTAACACATAAAAATCAGTTAACCATTGGCGAAAAAAGCAAAAAAAGTAACACCATTAATGAAACAGTATAATGCTATTAAGGTGAAATATCCCGATGCGTTACTCTTATTTCGTGTGGGCGATTTTTATGAAACCTTTGGTTCCGATGCCGTTAAAGCTGCAGGAATTCTTGGTATTATTTTAACCAAACGAGGTGCTGGAAGTGATAGTGAGACAGAATTAGCGGGTTTTCCTCATCATTCTTTAAATACATACTTGCCAAAACTGGTAAAAGCAGGCGAGCGTGTAGCTATTTGCGATCAGCTTGAAGACCCAAAACAAACGAAAACCATCGTTAAGCGTGGTGTTACCGAATTGGTAACACCTGGTGTAGCGCTAAATGATGAGGTGTTAAAATCCAAATCGAACAACTTTCTCTGTTCGGTGTATTTTGGGAAATCGCATATAGGTATTTCGTTTTTAGATATTTCAACTGGTGAATTTTTAACCTCTCAAGGAAATGCCGAGTATATTGACAAATTGCTTCAGAATTTTAACCCGAGTGAAGTACTTGTTTCGAAGCAGAAACGTTCACATTTTAATGACACTTTTGGGAAAGACTTTCATACTTTTTATTTAGAAGATTGGGTCTATCAAACCGACTATGCCAATGAAACGCTCATTAAACATTTTGATACTAAAACGCTGAAAGGTTTCGGTATTGAAGATTTACAGGAAGGCATCATTGCTTCTGGTGCTATTTTACATTATTTAGGTGAAACACAGCATAATAAATTACAACATATAACCGCCATTAGTAGGATTGCGGAGAATGAGTATGTATGGATGGATAAATTTACCATTCGGAATTTAGAATTATACCATTCCACAAACAATAATGCAGTAACCTTGTTACAGGTGATTGATAAAACCATTTCACCCATGGGAGGACGCCTCCTAAAACGTTGGTTAGCCTTACCGTTAAAAGATGTAGCTAAAATAAAACAGCGTCATGAAGTGGTTAATTTCTTGAGCAAGAACAAAACCACGCTTCAAAAAATCCAAAATCACATTAAACAAATTGGCGATTTAGAACGCTTAATCTCTAAAATTGCTACGAGTAAAGTGAATCCACGTGAAGTTATTCAGCTCAAAAATTCATTGGAAGCTATTGTCCCCATTAAAGACATCGCGTCTAATTGTGATAATGAGGCTTTGAAAGTTATTGGTGATACGCTTCAAAGTTGTGAAGTACTTCGCCATAAAATAAAAGAAACCTTAAATGAAGATGCACCTGTAAATGTGTTGAAAGGGTTCACTATTGCCAAAGGTTTTTCAGAAGAATTAGATGAATTGCGAGGTTTGTCTTTGTCCGGAAAAAACTATCTGGATAACATGTTGAAACGCGAAAGTGAACGTACGGGAATAACATCGCTTAAAATTGCTTCTAACAACGTATTTGGTTATTATATTGAAGTCCGCAATACACACAAAGACAAAGTGCCAACGGAGTGGATTAGAAAACAAACACTTGTAAGCGCGGAACGCTATATAACAGAGGAACTAAAAGAATACGAAGCTAAAATTTTAGGTGCCGAAGAACGGATTTTAGCTATTGAGCAACAATTATTTGCCGATTTAATCCAATGGATGACCCAATATATAAAACCGGTTCAGCAGAATGCCTATTTAATTGGACAATTGGATTGTTTATGCGGTTTTGCACAATTGGCTACAGATAATAATTATGTGTATCCAGATATTGATGATACCTTCGATTTGGAGATTAAAGATGGTCGTCATCCAGTTATTGAAAAACAATTACCGCCAAGTGAAGCCTATATTGCAAACGATGTGTATTTGGATCGGGATACCCAACAAATGATTATGATTACAGGACCGAATATGTCAGGTAAATCGGCTATTCTGCGTCAAACGGCACTTGTTGTTTTACTGGCGCAAACAGGAAGTTTTGTTCCAGCCAAATCCGCTAGAATTGGATTGGTGGATAAAATTTTCACACGTGTTGGTGCTTCTG
>CBFHJN010000029.1:0-18634 GCA_965655805.1 Flavobacteriaceae bacterium | reverse complement strand
AAACGCCCTGCCTTCTATGGCTTATGGTTATAACATGGAAATGACACCACTGCAAACCTTGACATTTTATAACGCGATTGCTAATAATGGTGTCATGGTGAAACCACGCTTTATAAAATCGGTAAAAGAACTAGATAAGTCTATTGAAACGTTTGATAAATATGTGATTAACCAGAAAATCGCTTCTGATAAAACAATCAAAGAAATGCAAGCGATTTTGAAGAATGTAGTAGTGCGTGGAACGGGAAGTTCCTTGTATTCGCCCTATTTCTCAATGGCTGGTAAAACAGGAACGGCAAAATCAGAATACTGGAAGAAAGATTGGGATGAGAATAAGCGCTACGTATCATCATTTGCTGGTTATTTTCCAGCGGAAAACCCAAAATATTCTTGCATTGTGGTTATTCATAAACCTAGCGTGCAAAAGGGATTTTATGGTGCCGACGTTTCTGGTCCAGTTTTTAAGCGCATTGCTCAAAAAATATTTACCGATACACCTTTGATTGATGTGGTTGAAACTTTAGAAGTGAATGATATTGCCGTAAACACCGAATACGATGCCTATTTCAAAACGGCACAAACCTACAGAACAATTATGCCAGACGTAGTTGGATTGCCAGCTATGGATGCCATTGCTTTATTGGAAAATATGGGTTTGAAAGTTAATGCAAATGGTGTCGGACAGGTGAAAGTTCAATCTATTTCTAAAGGCGAAAAAATTAAGAAGAATCAAACCGTAACTATACAAACCTCATGATGATTTTAAAAGACATACTCTATAAAGTACCCTTACTTGCTGTTGCAGGAAGTACTGATGTGTCCATAAATAATTTGGTTTTCGATTCTAGAAAAGTGACCGAAAATGACGTGTTTATCGCCATAAAAGGAACGGTTTCAGATGGTCATGATTATATTGAAACAGCTATTAATCAAGGTTGCGTTGCTATTGTTTGTGAGCGTACACCAGAAACTTTAGTAGATAATATCGTATTTATTGAAGTTGGTAACACCTCAAGCGCATTGGCTATTATGGCCTCCAATTTTTATGCTGTGCCATCCGCTAATTTGAAATTAGTTGGTGTTACGGGAACTAATGGGAAAACGACAATTGCATCACTGCTATATCAACTGTTTAAAAATGCAGGTTATAAAGTTGGTTTATTGTCTACAGTTAGAATTATGGTTGGTGACACGGAGTTTAAAGCAACACATACAACACCAGATTCTATAACCATTAATTACTATCTCAAACAGATGAATGAGGCTGGAGTTGAGTTTTGCTTTATGGAAGTAAGTTCACATGGTATTCATCAAAAACGGACTGAAGGTTTGAAGTTTGAAGGGGGAATTTTTACCAATTTAACCCATGATCATTTAGATTATCATAGCAGTTTTGCAGAATATCGTGATGTTAAAAAAGCCTTCTTTGATGGCTTATCAAAAGATGCTTTTGCATTAGTAAATGGCGATGATAAAAATGGTTTGGTTATGTTGCAAAATTCAGCAGCTAAAAAATATACCTATGCCTTAAAAAGTTATGCGGATTATAAAGCACAAATTTTAGAGAATCAATTCACGGGTTTACTGCTTAAAATAAATGAGAGTGAAGTTTGGACACGATTAATAGGAAGCTTTAATGCTTATAACGTGTTGGCTATTTATGCAACTGCCGAATTATTAGGTTTAGAAAAAGTCGAAATTTTAAGACTTATAAGTGATTTGAAAAGTGTTTCAGGACGTTTTCAATATCTGATTTCAGAATCGAAAATTACCGCAATTGTGGACTATGCACATACACCTGATGCGTTGAAAAATGTATTAGAAACCATCAATAGCATTCGAACTAAAAATGAAGAACTGATTACGGTTGTCGGTTGTGGAGGCGATCGTGATAAAACCAAGCGACCAAAAATGGGACATATTGCTTCGGCATTAAGTACCAAAGTGGTTTTTACCAATGATAATCCACGAACTGAAAATGCTGACACTATTTTAAAAGAAGTTGAAGCAGGTGTAGAACCTCAAAATTTTAAAAAAACTCTTTCTATTTCTGATAGAAAACAGGCTATTAAAACGGCTTGTCAAATGGCAAATCCTAACGACATTATCTTAATAGCAGGCAAAGGACATGAAAATTATCAAGAAATACATGGCGAACGCTTTGATTTCGACGACTTTAAAATTGTACAAGAATTATTAAAACAATTAGACAAATAATATGCTGTTTTACCTATTTGAATATTTAGACAAGTATTATGATTTTCCAGGATCTGCACTTTTTGGGTTTATAACCTTTAGAGCGGCTGTGACTATTATTTTGTCTTTATTGATATCCACCATTTTTGGACGTCGCATTATTCGTTTTCTTCAAAAACAACAGGTAGGTGAAACCATTCGCGATTTAGGTTTAGAAGGTCAAGTCGAAAAAGCTGGAACACCAACTATGGGTGGAATTATCATCATTCTAGCGACCTTAATTCCTGTTTTGCTTTTTGCTAAATTAGGAAACATTTACATCATTCTTCTGGTAATTACGACGCTGTGGATGGGAACTATTGGGTTTATTGATGATTATATTAAAAAATTCAAAAACGATAAAGAAGGTTTAAAAGGGCGCTTTAAAGTACTTGGTCAAGTTGGTTTAGGGATTATAGTAGGGGCTACGTTGTATTTTCATCCAGATGTGACCTTGAAAGAAAAATTACCACAAGAACAACAGCAGGAAATATTGGCGGCGAATCCGGATGTGGAATCGGCCAAGTTGTTTCAAATGGAAGAAAAATCGACTAAAACAACTATTCCGTTTGTTAAGGAAAATGAATTCGATTATGCAGATTTAATCACATGGATTAGTCCAGATTTAGCAAAATATGCTTGGATTATTTTCATTCTAGCAGCTATTTTCATCATAACAGCTGTTTCAAATGGAGCCAACCTTACCGACGGTATTGATGGTTTAGCAGCAGGAACGTCCGCCATTATTGTACTCACGCTGGGCATTTTTTCTTGGGTGTCTGGAAACATTGTTTTCTCGGATTACTTGAACATTATGTATATACCACGTGTAGAAGAAATAACCATTTATATAGCTGCTTTTGTAGGTGCATTAATTGGGTTTCTATGGTATAATACCTATCCAGCACAAGTGTTTATGGGTGATACTGGAAGTTTAACCATTGGAGGAATTATAGCAGTTATTGCCATTGCGGTTAGAAAAGAATGGTTAATTCCTGTTTTATGTGGCATTTTCTTGGCCGAAAATTTATCAGTAGTGATGCAAGTCAGTTGGTTTAAATATACCAAGAAAAAATATGGAGAAGGCAGACGTATTTTTAAAATGTCGCCATTACATCATCACTATCAAAAATCAGGATATCACGAAAGTAAAATAGTTACCAGATTTTGGATTGTAGGAATCTTGTTAGCGATTCTGACCATTGTAACCTTGAAAATTAGATAAAACCATTTGCGATAAAATGAAACGACTAGTCGTATTAGGAGGTGGAGAAAGTGGTGTAGGTGCAGCACTTTTAGGGAAAGCAAAAGGCTTTGAGGTTTTTGTTTCAGATAAAGGAAAAATTAAAGAGAAAAATATAAACGTTCTTAAACATCATGAGATTGAATGGGAATCAGAACAGCATACAGAATCAAAGATTTTAAACGCTGATTTGGTTGTAAAAAGCCCGGGAATTCCAGATACGGTTCCAATGGTGGTAAAGCTTAAAGCGAAAGGGATTTCGGTGATTTCTGAAATTGAATTCGCTTCACATTATACCCAAGCAATTCTAGTAGGAATTACAGGAAGTAATGGGAAAACCACAACAGCTTCATTAACACATCACGTGTTAAAACAAGAATTAGAAGTGGGTTTAGCAGGAAATATTGGCGACAGTTTTGCAAAACAGGTTTTGGAGAATGACTATCCGAATTATGTATTAGAAATCAGCAGTTTTCAATTAGATAATTGTGAGGCTTTCAAACCACATATAGCGGTTTTGTTGAACATTACACCAGATCATTTGGATCGATACAATTATGAGTTTGATAACTATATCGCTTCAAAATTTAGAATAGCTATGAATCAAACGTCAGACGATTATCTGATTTATGATGCTGATGATGACGTCATTACCAATTGGCTAGAAAAACACCCGGTTCAATCCACATTATTGCCGTTTTCATTAACGAAAATTATTGAAAATGGCGCGTATTTAGATAAAGAGACACTAAAAATAACAATAGATAACAATCAAATAATTATGCCAACAAAGGATATAGCATTACAAGGAAAACACAATATAAAAAACGCTATGGCAGCGTCAACGGTTGCGCACTTATTAAAAATAAGAAAACAAACCATTCGTGAAAGTGTGGAGAATTTTCACGGTGTTGAGCATCGATTAGAACAGGTTTTAAAAATCAATAAAGTGAATTACATAAATGATTCCAAAGCCACCAATGTGAATGCAACGTATTACGCTTTAGAAAGTATGAACGCTCCAACGGTTTGGATTGTAGGTGGTCAAGATAAAGGAAACGATTATCAAGAGTTGTTTCCATTTATCAATGAAAAGGTGAAAGCTATTATCTGTTTAGGTGTTGATAATAAAAAGTTGTTCGAAAATTTTGAAACCATGGTTGATATTATTGTTGAAACACAATATATGAGTGAGGCCGTTAAAATCGCCTATAAAATAGCAGAATCCGGTGATAATGTTTTGTTGTCTCCAGCTTGTGCAAGTTTCGATTTGTTTGAAAACTACGAAGATCGTGGTCGACAATTTAAAGAAGCCGTTAGAAATTTATAATAGTGACTTGATTTAATTCTAAAACAAAGTAAAAGTAAAAAGTGCAACCAATAATTAAAAACATAAAAGGCGATCGATATTTATGGGCAATAGTAGCCCTATTGGCTATATTCTCTTTTTTGCCAGTTTACAGTGCAGCTAGTAATTTGGCGTACACTGGTGTTGGTAGAGGAACATTCTCTATATTTTTTGGTCATATTATGCATTTGGTTTTAGGTTTTTTAATTGTTTTTATTGTACACAAAATGCCATATCGGTATTTCAGAGCTATTTCTATTTTGTTATTACCAGTCGTTTTGATGCTATTGGTTTTGACGCTCATGCAAGGTTCATCAAGTTCTGGAACCAACACGAGCCGTTGGATTCAAATACCTGTTGTTGGTGTGTCATTTCAAACGTCCACATTTGCGTTCGTAGTCTTAATGGTATATGTGGCGCATTATATGGCGAAAATTAAGGACAAAGTTGTTTCGTTTAAAGAAACCATCTTACCACTTTGGATACCTGTTTTTTTTGTGCTAGCGCTCATTTTACCTGCTAATTTTTCAACGGCTGCTATCATGTTTTGTATGGTTTTAGTTTTAGTGTTTTTAGGTGGTTATCCTATAAAGTATTTAGGCGTCATTATTGGTTTGGGTATTGCTGCTCTTGCCTTATTTGTACTTGTTGCAAAAGCCTTTCCAGATGCTATGCCAAATCGTGTGGATACTTGGATGAGTCGCGTGGAAAGCTTTTCAGACGATACTGTAACAGAAGAAGATTATCAAATAGAAAAAGCTAAAATAGCCATAGCAACAGGAGGAATCAAAGGTGTTGGTCCTGGAAAAAGCTATCAGAAAAATTTTTTACCACAATCGTCATCCGATTTTATTTTTGCAATTATCGTTGAAGAGTATGGCTTAATTGGTGGCTTTTCGGTATTATTCTTGTATTTGGCTTTACTATTCAGACTCGTAATTGTATCTCTGAAATCAGATACTATATTTGGGAAATTAGTGGTTCTCGGTGTCGGTTTGCCAATTGTTTTTCAAGCCTTAATTAATATGGCAGTAGCGGTACAATTATTCCCAGTTACTGGACAAACATTACCGCTAATTAGTAGTGGTGGTACTTCTATTTGGATGACCTGTTTGGCGCTTGGAATTATTTTAAGCGTGAGTGCTAAACGTGAAGAAATAATTAACGAAGAACAACGTGAAGAAAATCCATTGGATATTTTAACGGAAACAATTTAATAAAAAGTAATTACAGATTTTTGTGATAGACACTAATAAAACATATAAAATAATTCTTTCAGGAGGTGGTACAGGTGGTCACATTTATCCGGCTGTTGCTATTGCCAACGAGTTGAAGTCGCGTTTTCCCAAGGCGGAATTTTTATTTGTAGGTGCTAAAGATCGTATGGAAATGGACAAGGTTCCACAAGCTGGCTATGAAATTATTGGATTATGGATTTCAGGTATTCAGCGGGAGTTGACCATAAAAAATTTAAGCTTCCCTTTTAAACTAATGAGTAGCTTGTGGAAATCTCGGAAGATTATTGCTCAATTTAAACCAGATGTGGTAATTGGAACAGGTGGTTTTGCAAGTGGTCCATTATTGCAGGTTGCTACATCAAAAGGAATACCGAGTTTGATTCAAGAACAAAATTCCTATCCAGGAATCACCAATAAGCTTTTGTCTAAAAAAGCAGATAAAATTTGTGTGGCTTATGATGGATTAGAACGCTTTTTTCCTCAAGATAAAATCATTAAAACAGGAAATCCTGTTAGAGAGGATTTGCTGCATATTGCTAAAAAACGGGATGAAGCTTTTCAGAAATTTTCACTTGAAAAAGATAAAAAAACCATTTTGGTTTTAGGTGGAAGTTTGGGAGCTAGACGTATTAACGAATTGATAGAAAAAGAACTTGATTTTTTGCTAACCCATAACATTCAAGTTGTTTGGCAATGCGGTAAATTGTATTATGAAAAGTATAAAATTTACGGGAACACTAAAAACATTCAGGTTCATGCATTTATAAATGATATGGCTTGTGTTTATGCGGCAGCCGATATTATTATTTCTCGTGCAGGCGCCATTTCAGTTTCGGAATTATGTATTGTTGGTAAACCGGTTATTTTTATTCCGTCGCCAAATGTTGCTGAAGATCATCAAGCCAAAAATGCGCAAGCGATTGTAGATGAGGATGCTGCAATATTGATTACAGAAAATGATTTGGAGGTGGATTTTCAAAATAAATTCACGCAACTTATTATTTCGCCTGAAAAGCAAACGCAATTAGGTGATAATATAAAAAAGTTGGCCATGGTAGATGCTACCAAACATATTGCGGACGAAGTTGAAAAATTATTAAAACACGCCAATTCATGAACTTAGATTCTATACATAACGTTTATTTTATTGGTGTTGGAGGTATCGGGATGAGTGCGCTCGCCAGATATTTCCATGCCAACGGCAAGCGTGTGTCTGGTTATGATAAAACGCCATCTGATATTACGGAAGCGTTAGTAGAATTAGGGATTCCTGTGCATTTTGAAGATTCCGTTCGGAATTTAGAAGATTATTTGCTGAATAATACTAATACATTGGTGGTGTATACACCTGCGGTTCCTAAAGATCATAAAGAGTTAGTCTACTTCAAAAACAGTGGCTATCGCGTGTTAAAGCGTTCTCAAGTTTTAGGATTAATTACAGAAAACACGTTTTGTTTGGCAGTGGCTGGGACTCATGGTAAGACAACAACAACCAGTATTCTTGGTCATATTATGAAAGTTTGTAATGTTCCTGTAACGGCTTTTTTAGGAGGAATTAGTGAAAACTATAATTCGAATCTCATTCTAAATGGAACCGAAGTTTCAGTTGTAGAAGCTGATGAGTTTGATAGATCATTTTTAACCCTTTCACCAAATATAGCATGCATCACATCTATGGATGCGGATCATTTGGATATTTATGGTGATGCTTCGGAATTGGAAAAATCTTTTTATGAATTCGCGCATAAATTAAAAGAAAACGGAACGTTATTTGTAAAAAATGGTTTGCCAATTTCTGGGATTACTTATGGTATAGAAGACAATTCAGACTATAGCGTTCAAAATATAAAAATAAATAATGGTGCTTACATATTCGATGTAAAAACACCAACAAGACGCATTGAAAATTTAGAATTTAACCTACCTGGCAGACATAACTTGTCTAATGCACTAATTGCCTTGGCGATGGCTGTAGAATACGGTTGCCCTCACCAACAGATCGCCAAAGCTTTAGCGTCATATACAGGTGTAAAACGAAGATTTTCTTATCACGTAAAACGTGATGATATAGTGTATATTGATGATTATGCACATCATCCACAAGAAATAAATGCTGTTCATCAAGCCGTCCGCGAAATGTATCCTGGCAAACAAGTTCTGGCTATTTTTCAGCCGCATTTATTCAGTAGAACACGCGATTTTGCTGATGATTTTGCAGAAAGTTTATCAAGATTTGATGACGTGATGTTATTAGATATTTATCCAGCGCGCGAATTGCCTATGGAAGGCGTTACATCATCTTGGTTATTGAGTAAAATAACTAATGATAAAAAGCAACTCATTTCAAAAGCAGAAATAATAGATAAAGTAAAAGCAAGTCAGGCAACTGTTATTTTAACAATTGGAGCTGGTGATATTGGCGAACAGGTGAAACATATAAAACATGCTTTGCGTCATGAAAATTAATTGGAATTACATTAAAATACCTGTTCTACTAGTTTTAGTGGTAGGATTGTTTGCGTTTTCTACTAACAAAAACAGCAAGCGAATGGTTAGTGATCCTGAAATTAATTTCAATGGCGAAGAAAATCTGTTTATAACTCATGAAACTGTTAGTAAATTGTTAATAGTAAATCAAGGAGGTGTTAAGAATGTGGCTAAAGAAACCATAGATTTGAATTTATTGGAATCTGCCCTGAATTCTAATCCAATGATTAAGTCAGCCCAAGTATTCGTTGATGTTAACGGAGATTTAGTAGCTGAAGTAGAACAAAAAAAACCGATAGCCCGAGTTGAAAATTCGGTGTCTTTTTATATTGATGATAGAGGTAATTATATGCCGTTATCAACAAATTATACTGCCAGAGTGCCACTTGTTACAGGAGACGTTTTAAAAACAGACCTAAAAAGTGTGTATCAAATGGCGATGAAAGTTAAAAGTGATGCGTTTTTAAACAAGCATGTTACTAGCATTCATCAGCACAAAGACAAAAGTTTATCACTGCGGTTAAGACAATGCTCGTTTGAAGTATATGTTGGCGGTTTAGAAAAATTAGATAAAAAAATAAATAATTTAAAAGTCTTTTATAAAAAGGCCTTTAAAGAACAAATATTGAATAATTACAGTATGGTGAATCTACAGTTTGATAGCCAGGTAGTGTGCACTAAATCTTAAATAATGGAAGGAAATATTGCAATAGGATTAGATATCGGAACCACAAAAATTGTGGCTATGATTGGTCGTAAAAATGAATACGGAAAAGTTGAAATTCTAGGTATTGGAAAATCCAAAAGTTTAGGTGTGCATCGTGGTGTAGTAAATAATATTACTCAAACTATTCAGTCTATACAGTTAGCAGTTCAGGAAGCCGAAGCCGCTTCTGATGTTAAAATTGAAAATGTAACGGTTGGTATTGCAGGTCAACACATTCGCAGTTTACAACATAGTGATTATATCACGCGAGCCAATTCTGAATTGGTTATTGATGATGAGGACATAGAAAAATTAATCAACCAAGTACATAAATTAGTCATGCTTCCTGGAGAGGAAATTATTCATGTGTTACCACAAGAATATAAAGTGGATGGTCAAGCTGAAATAAAAGAACCTGTTGGTATGTATGGTGGCAGACTAGAAGCAAATTTTCATGTAGTCGTCGGTCAAGTATCATCTATTAGAAATGTGGGTCGATGCATCAAAAGTGCCGGTTTGAATTTGGATGGTATTACGTTAGAACCTTTAGCATCTGCCAATGCGGTTTTAAGTCAAGAAGAAAAAGAAGCAGGCGTTGCATTAATTGATATAGGAGGTGGAACAACGGATTTAGCCATTTTTAGAGATGGTATTATTCGTCATACAGCTGTTATTCCTTTTGGAGGAAATGTAATTACAGAAGATATAAAAGAAGGCTGTTCCATTATTGAAAAGCAAGCGGAATTACTTAAAATAAAATTTGGTTCCGCATGGCCAGGTGAAAACAAAGAGAATGAAATTGTTTCCATTCCTGGTTTACGAGGTCGTGAACCTAAAGAAATCACTTTAAAAAACTTATCAAAAATTATCCATGCACGCGTTGTGGAAATTATTGAGCAAGTGTATGTGGAGATTAAAAATTACGGTCACGAAGAACAAAAGAAAAAACTAATTGCCGGAATTGTTTTAACAGGTGGTGGTGCACAATTAAAGCATTTAAAGCAGTTGGTTGAATATATAACAGGGATGGATACCCGAATTGGTTATCCTAATGAGCATTTAGCTGGTAATAGTGATGATGAAATTACAAGTCCACTTTTTGCAACAGCCGTTGGTTTAGTTATGGATGGTTTAAAAAGGCAAGAGCGCAAGAAAATGGAAGTAGCTTATGAAGAAGCTACAAATGAACCAGAAGTAAACGAAGAGGAAGAACAAGAAACAATTGAGGAGCAACCAAAACCACCAAAACGGTCTTTTTTGGACAAATTTTCAGAACGTATAAAAGATTTTTTAGACAATGCCGAATAAGGCAATCCTAGAAATAAATAATAATAAAAGAATAATTAAGCATTTATAAAACGAAATTCATGAGCAGCAACAAAGAATTCGAAACAAACATTTCATTTGATTTACCTAAAAATCAATCGAATGTTATTAAAGTAATAGGCGTCGGAGGCGGCGGAAGTAATGCCATTAATCACATGTTTCAACAAGGGATTAAAGGTGTTGATTTCGTCATTTGTAATACCGATGCACAAGCCCTTCAAAATAGTGGTGTACCCAACAAAATTCAATTAGGCTTAAACCTAACGGAAGGTTTAGGTGCAGGGGCAAATCCAGATATAGGTGAAAAATCTGCTGTCGAGAGTTTTGAGGATCTTCAACGTATGTTGGATACCAATACCAAAATGATTTTCATTACAGCCGGAATGGGTGGCGGAACCGGAACTGGAGCTGCACCAATAATAGCTAAAATGGCTAAAGATTTGGATATTTTAACGGTTGGAATTGTTACCATGCCATTTCAATTTGAGGGCAAAATGCGAAATGAACAAGCTCAAATTGGTATTGAGAAATTACGCGATGTTGTAGACTCGTTGGTTGTTATTAATAACAATAAGTTACGTGAGGTATATGGAAATTTAGGATTTAAAGCTGGTTTCTCAAAAGCCGATGAAGTGTTATCAACAGCTGCACGTGGTATTGCTGAAGTTATAACGCATCACTACACACAAAATATTGATTTACGTGATGCTAAAACCGTGTTGAGTAGTAGTGGAACTGCTATCATGGGATCATCAAAATCTGCTGGTCAAGATCGTGCAAAAGAGGCTATTAGGAAAGCTTTGGATTCACCATTATTAAACGATAATAAAATTACAGGTGCTAAAAATGTATTGCTGCTAATTGTATCTGGAACGCAAGAAATTACTATTGATGAAATTGGTGAAATCAACGATCATATTCAAGATGAGGCAGGACATGGCGCCAATATTATTATGGGTGTTGGTGAGGATGAAAGTTTAGGCGAATCTATAGCTGTAACCATTATCGCAACAGGTTTTGATATTGAACAACAAGATGAAATTTCCAATACCGAAATTAAAAAAGTGATTCATGCTTTAGAAGATGAGCAGTCTATGGAGCAAGACTTAACGCGCAAAGAACGTGAACCGGCTATCATTATGCCAAGTATCGATTTCGAAGAAAAAAAGGAGCCTGAAGTGGTTAAACATACTTTGGATTTGGAAGAATTAGAAGATTTCAAATCTCCTGAACCAAAGACGAATGAAGATACGGGTTTAATTCAAACAACGGAAGCCATTCGAAATATGGATGTGGTTCATGAAGATGTATTGGCTGACGTACATTCCGATGAATTTATTATCACGAATGCAGAACCTGAAATAACATCAGAAACTGTTTTTGAGGAACCAGAAGAAGAACAACAAATTACCCTAACTTTTGATATGCCTTTTAGTAAACCAGCCACTGAAAGTAAAGCAGATGATATGGTAGTACATGAACTAGAGGAAAATATCAGAAAAATTAATGTGACGGATCATGTTGAAATAATTCCTGTAACTGAATCCAATAAGGATGGTGAGGTACGATATGCTTTAGATGATTATATTGAAGCAGAATCTAGTATGAACCAAAAAACGCAAGTAGAAACGAAACCGAAAAAAGAGCTTGAAATTGAAGATTCTGAAGTTGTTTTTGAGAAGAAAACAATGCAATCTTTAGAAGAAGACACAACAGAAAAAAGTGAGGAAATTGATCCTATGAACACACCTATTTCGGACATGCTTAAAGAGCGTGCTGCAGAACGTAGACTTAAGATGAAAGATTTCAATTATAAGTTTAATAATGCTAAAATTGATGATATTGAGCGTGTTCCTGCATACAAACGTCAAGGCGTTAACTTAGAGGATTCCAGACATTCATCAGATTCTAATATTTCTAATACAAGTATTAGTTTAGATGATAATGACGATATGCAACTACGAAATAATAATTCATTTTTACATGATAACGTAGATTAAAAATAGTTTAAGTTTAGTGTTTGAACTTCATCAAGACCCGAAAAAACAGTATTTGTTATTTCGGGTTTTCTTTTTTTTATTTTATGAATTTCATGATAGAAAAAATCTATTTTTCTTGTTATCTTCGCGGTATATATAAATTCTATTATGAGCTTACAACAGGACATCATGACGGCTATGAAAATAGCCATGAAAGCAAAAGACCAAACGGCATTAACGGCTTTACGAGCGGTTAAATCTGCCATTCTTTTAGCACAAACTGAAACAGGGTCTCAAACAGAATTAACGGAAGAACAAGAATTAAAAATTCTTCAAAAATTGGTTAAGCAACGAAAAGATAGTGCTGCTATTTATTTGGAGCAAGACCGAAAAGATTTAGCCTTACCAGAAATTGACGAAGCTGAAGTTATTAGTCAATTTTTACCAGAAGCCTTAACAGAAGAAGAAATAGAGGCTGTGGTTATTGCAACTATTGATAATATAGGAGCAGAAGGTATGAAAGATATGGGTAAAGTTATGGGAATAGTAAGCCAAGAATTAGCCGGACAAGCTGATGGTAAAACGATTTCTAATATTGTTAAGGCTAAATTGTCTTAAATTTTCAAAATATAGATTCCTGTTTTTTCAGAAATTTATGGCCTCGTAGTTCAACTGGATAGAATATCAGATTTCGGCTCTGATGGTTGGAGGTTCGAACCCTCTCGAGGTCACTATTAAAAAACCGCACGACAAATCAAGTTTGCTTGAATTTATATGTGCGGTTTTTTTATTTCAAAGTGTTTTCAAAGGGATGTCAGCAAACCAAAACGGTAAAGAAGTACCCTCGTGATATTAAGAAATACCGTTTAATTATTTAAAAGTTGGAATTTTAAATATAATATTCTGCTTATACAATACATTCAATACCGTTTTAAAAGTCTCATCAGGTTCATCATTTATTGTGCTTTCTTTAAGTAATAATTCCACTTGAGAATTCATTTTTGGATGATGATACTCCAATAAAAATTCATTGTCATAAAGTGTAATTAAACAATCTTTTTCGCTAAAGTCAATAGATACTTGAGGATTTATTTTTAACTCGGTTTTACTAGTGTTTTGAAGTTGTTGAGTCACTTTGTAAACGGCTTCTATCACACGATTTATAGTAATAGAATTTAAGCATATTTTATGATCGCAATTTAAAATAACATCGTAATTGCAACGAATATCACAAACCTCTTTTTTACCCCAAATAACTTCATTTATTTCTGAAAAACTCCCCCAACTTCCTGGACCAGTAGGTCCATAGATTCCAATTGTTGGAACATTATAGGCACCTGCAACATGTGTAATTCCGGCATCATTGCCAATATGAAATAATGCGCTAGCCATGGCCTTGCCAACAGCTTCCATACCGCCTGTAATTAATTCTATTTCAGGCATGGGTTTTGTGAAGTGAGATGAAATTTCTGGATCGTTTGGGCCTTGTATTATTTTACAATGTAAATGCGGGAATATCTGTAAAAGCCTTTCAATAAGTAATGCATATTTTTCTGTTGGCCATATTTTTAATAAAAATCCGGCACCATGATGTACGACAAAATATTTTTTGTTTGGGGATGTTTTTCTTTCAAAATATGAATATCCTTCATAGGTGTTATTAATAGAAATATGAAGTTTAGCAACAGCATCTATGTAATGCTTAATAGCGTGTTGCTTCACTTTTTTATGAGTAGGATAATGCAATGCGTGTGGTAAACTGTAACCTCTAAAGGCTGGGTAATTTCCTAGTTCGTATATATCATCGTACTCAAATTCTTTAGTAGCTACTAATTTTTCATCAACAACTTTTAATTGTTTTAAATGTTTTGTAAAAAATGAAACCAAACGAGGAGCAACTGCAAAATGTAGTTCCTCACTAACTTCGGCAAGCTTGTTTATAGCAGGAATTGCAAAAAATATATCGCCAAGTCCACCATAACTTTTATAAACTAGTACTTTACCAAGTTTTTTTGGGTCGTCATTTTTTGGTTTTTTTAAAATTGTATCAACAGCATTCCAAAAATTTTGTGGAGCTTCAGCCATTTGTTGGCGCGCTATTTTTTTGCTATTCGGATAAAAATCAAAAGAAAAGGTACCTATTCTATCATTTGAGATAATTTCACAACCCGATAAGAATGCTTCAGCTGCTAATCGCCCTGAGGGTTCAGGCCAAATTGGTTTGCAAAATATGGTTTTAGTTTTTCCTAATAGTTTTAATACAGCCTTGTTAGAAATAGGTTTTTTAAAACTTACATTTTTTGAAATTTCACTTTTTAAGTAATTATTGCCATACACTACAAATACTTTTTCCGGATGATTATTGGCGTACTCAACAAATTCATAACCTCCTTTTAAATAATTTAAATCGCCAAAAAAGGGAATAACATCTTCATTTTTTTTGTCTTTTTTTTGTAAACTTTCTACATCTACAGTTGGTGGCATTATTAAATGGTTACGGATAGCTTCTCCATAAAAATCAAAATGCAATTGGTAATGTTTAGGCGATTGGAATATATTTAAATTAGCGTTAGCAAATAACTTTCTGTAGGTGTGAAATTTGTTGTTATTACAACAGTTGGTGATTTTTTTATCTATAGTACATAAAATATTTCGCCTAATGCAAAAATTGTAGTCGTATTCTATTTTAATAAATGGTATTCCCTGATTTATGATATAATTAAGTAAATCAATCTCATAATGGCAACGTGAGGTACTGTTTACAATTACCAAACTTGAATTGGCAATTTGATTTTTTGTTAGATCGAAATCATTAAGGTTATCTATGGTTGTTTTATAACCATTTTTAATTCCTAAAATCAATAATTGTTTGATGGTAAGCTCCGCACCACGAGGTGTTTCAAGTGATGTGTCATGTAAAAATAATACTGTACTCAAGAGTTACTGAATTGTATTAATAAAAGCTTAAATGCTAATATTGGAGACTGTAATATGATATTGGAAACGTTTTTAGCTATTATTAATAACCGTCGTCGTAGTAGCCATCGTCATAATAACCGTCATCATAATAGCCATCACCATAATAGCTGTCATCATCGTAGTAGCCATTATAATAACCATCACTAAAATTGTCATCGTCATTACTACAGGATGTAACCATTGATGCCGTAATGGAAATTGCAGAAACAGCAAGAATTGCTTTTCCAGATTTTCTTATAAAATTTCTTCTGTCCATAAAGCAAAGATGTTTTGTATAAATTTAAAGATACAAATTTTTTTTTTAATTCTTTGCTATACTGTGTTTTAAGGTTGCTTTTCTTATAGATATGGATGTTTTTATCCATTTTTATGTTTCGTTTTGTATATTGAATACCCTAACTTCTATCTACCAATATAATCTATGTTTGAGCCAGATGAAATCCCCTTGTTTTATTTAGTCATGGCCCTTTTTTTATTGGTTGTTCTGTCGTCATTTGTTATTTATGCACTGATAAATATGATTGATACAGGTTATGTTTTATTAAAAAGAAGGCCATTATACCGTTATTTACTTCCACCTTTTAAAAAATTACCAAGCAATCAACAACAACTGTTACAATCGCAATCCCGATTTTATCAACGGTTGTCGGATAAAGAAAAACGCGTGTTTAACCACCGTTTAGCGTCTTTTGTGAAATCAAAAACATTTGTTGGTAGAGATGGTTTGGTACTTACCGAAGAAATGAAAGTATCGATATCAGCAACGGCTGTTATGTTAACATTTGGTTTTCGTGATTATAGTTTAAGTGTTATAAAACATATTATTATATACCCATCTATTTTTTATTCTGAAACCAATGAAGCCCATCATAAAGGTGAGTATAATCCTAAATTAAGAGCTTTAGTTTTATCATGGGAACACTTTTTAGAAGGTTATTCTATCTCAAACGATAATTTAAATTTGGGTATTCATGAATTTGCTCACGCTATTCATTTTCATAGTTTAAAAAATAGAGATGTGAGTTCGATGATTTTTGTGGATACCTTTAAAGAGTTGTCTCAATTTATTTCTGAAGAAACCGAATTGCGACAGCGTTTGTTAACCTCTGGATATTTTCGGAATTATGCGTTTACCAATCCTTTTGAGTTCGTAGCCGTTATAATTGAAACCTTTATAGAAACGCCTTCAGAGTTTCGATTACAATTTCCAGTTTTGTATGCTAAAACTAAACAAATGCTAAACTTCAATTTTAAAGGATATTAATTGGTTTAGCTGATTTATGTCATATTTTTTGTCAGTATTCATATGTACTTTTAGTAAACAATTTAAAACCAAGTACTATGAAAAAACGCACTCCAATTTCCGAAATTATGACCAAAACGGTTATTACATTAAATTATACAGATGAATTAGAGACAGCTGAAAAACGGTTTAAAAAAAATAAAATACGCCACATTCCTGTGGTGAGTGGTAAAGAAATTAAAGGTATGTTAAGTTATACCGATTTATTACGTATTAGTTTTGCTGACGCTGTAGATGAAGAGGACGATTCTGTTGATACGGTAGTTTATAATATGTTTACTATTGAGCAGGTGATGGCTAAAAATTTAGTCAGTGTCCCATCAACCACCACCATTAAAGAAGTGGCTGAAATTTTAGCAACTAAAGAATTTCATGCCTTACCAGTTGTAGATGATAATAAATTAGTAGGTATTGTTACCACAACCGATTTAATAAACTATTTAATAGAACAGTTCTAACCTAATTACTAACTATTTTAAAACGAAAAAGCTCCGAGAGGAGCTTTTTTTATGGATTATTTTAACGTGCTATGCATTAGCGAGTGTTTTTAATTCCTGAATTGTTTTCAAAGGATTTTCACTTTTAAAAACATGACTTCCCGCAACAAAGGCATCTGCACCAGCTTCAACCAATTGTTTAATGTTCTTATCTGTTACGCCTCCATCAACTTCAATACGCGTATTTAAACCTTGCGCATCAATCATTTTGCGTAATTTTTTAATTCTATTATAGGTAATATCCTCAAATTTCTGACCACCAAAACCAGGGTTTATAGACATTAATAAAACCATATAGCATTTTGGTAAAATATCTTCCAACACATTTATAGGTGTTGTTAAATTTAAAACCACGCCAGCTTTACAGCCTGCATCTTCAATTTGGGTTAGTGTACGGTGTAAATGAACCGTTGATTCGTAGTGAACTGTAATTATATCAGCACCAACTTTGGCAAACTCTTCAATATAACGTTCAGGTTTTTCAATCATTAAATGCACATCCAAAGGTTTGGTTGCGTGCTTTTTAATAACTTCAATAATAGGAAAGCCGTAAGAAATGTTTGGTACAAAATGGCCGTCCATAACATCAATATGAAACCAATCGGCATCACTATTATTAACTAGTTCGGTATCACGTTGTAGGTTGCCAAAATCGGCAGCTAGCATGGAAGGTGCTATTACTTTTGAGTTCATTATAGTTGTTGTTTCGTTGTATTTGGTAAAAATATATTAATTAGAACTATCAATGAATTTATTCTGAATAAAATTTTCGACAATTTGGATGACTTTGTCTACACTTTTTATTTCGGCTTGTTTTAACCAATCCAGATAGCCTTTTAGTTGTTTTTGCTCATACATATTATTAACAACCATAAATCCAACTTCGTAGCTATCAAATATACGTGTTTCCAAAGGTTCATCAATTAATTTTATAATGTTATCATGTCTGTCATCAGTAATGATTTTTGCATACAAATTATAAACACGATCATAATTACCTTCTAATATTTGAAGAAAATTGCCATTATTATAAACTAAAAGCCCTGTAATATTTAAGGTGGAATTGCGTCTGGATGTGTTGTTTAATATTGCGTCCAATGCGTTTGCACTCATATTGGCAGCGCTACTTATGTAGCAAATTGTGTGTAACATGAAAAAATAATGTCTGTATTTATTAGAAAAAATGAACCCAGAGTAATCAGCTCTGGGTTCTTTCATCAATCAAAAAACGAACAGTTGTAATACCCACAAAAGTGGATACATTATACTGTAAGTTGCTGTTATTAGGTGTTA
>CBFHJN010000028.1:16388-19074 GCA_965655805.1 Flavobacteriaceae bacterium | reverse complement strand
GGTGTTAACACGAGGCTTAGTACTCGAATTTGTTCGAACACGTGGTGTATTATTTGTGTTCGTTCTTACACGTGGTGTGGTGGTATTTACATTTGTTCTCGTACGTGTACGAACCTCATTATTAGAACGTGTTGTTCTGGGTGTGCCGTAAGTTGATTTGGATCTGTTTCGTCTAACCGTGTTATCTGAAGCATTTCTTCTTGTTGTATTTTTGTAAATTCTATCAGTGTCGTAATATCTTGAGCTTGCGTAGCGTCCAGACCTACTGTAAGCACTTCCACGTCTACCATTTACATAAGCTACGTTGTCACGGTAGTAGTAGCCATTCCATTGTGGGTTGTAATAACCGCCACCACCATAATACCATGGGCTGTAGTAACCGCCACCATAGCCCCAACCCCAACCACCATAGAAAGGAGGATAATAACCATATCCGTAACCATATCCAGACCAAAATGGTGAATAACCATAGTGAAAAGGCGAATAGAAAGAATCATAAAAACCAACACCTCCATAAACATTAATGGAAACATTAGAGCTTTCTTGTCCCCAACCAGAATAGGATTCACGTTCAACTTGCATGGAATCGTTTTCTACATAATCTCCTTCATAATCATCAACATCGGTAAAAACTTCATCTTCCTCTGTGTAAAGTTCCAATTCGGAAGATTTTTCTTTAAAATAATTTTCATAATATGTACTTCCAGGATTACTTGTTTCCACATAAGTTTCTTGTTCAACAGAAGTGGAGTTGTAGATTCCATCCGAATCTGTTACCTGTTGGGTAGTGCCACAAGCTGATACTAAAAGCAAGCTACTTATTAAAGCAATTGTGGGCATTTTTTCTGTAAAGTAGTTTTTAAAGGACATATCTCTTAAATTTTATTGTTGAACATAACAAAAATAGTTAGTTTTGCGAAACTATTTCTATATTTAACATGGTCGCAATATTTGTGCCAAAATCCTGTATATGAGCAAAAAACTTACAAGTAGAGAAGAAGACTATTCCAAATGGTACAATGAATTAGTGGTTAAAGCAGACTTAGCCGAGAATTCAGCTGTTCGCGGTTGTATGGTAATTAAACCTTACGGTTATGCAATATGGGAAAAGATTCAAGCAGAATTAGATAGGATGTTTAAAGAAACAGGGCATCAAAATGCCTATTTTCCATTATTTATCCCGAAAAGTCTATTTGAAGCAGAAGAAAAAAATGCAGAAGGATTTGCAAAGGAATGCGCTATCGTAACACATTATAGATTGCAAAATGATCCAGAAAATCCAGGTAAACTTCGTGTAGATCCTGAAGCAAAGCTAGAGGAGGAGCTTATAGTAAGGCCAACTAGTGAAGCTATTATTTGGAATACATATAAAGGATGGATTCAATCGTATAGAGATTTGCCTATTTTAGTGAATCAGTGGGCCAATGTAGTGCGATGGGAAATGCGAACACGTTTGTTTTTAAGAACTGCCGAATTTTTATGGCAAGAGGGTCATACAGCCCATGCAACCAAGGTTGAGGCTGTTAAGGAAGCCGAATTGATGAATAATGTCTATGCTACGTTTGTTGAAAATTTCATGGCTATTCCTGTAATAAAAGGTGTGAAAACAGATAGTGAGCGATTTGCAGGTGCTGTAGAAACCTATTGTATTGAAGCACTTATGCAAGACGGAAAAGCACTACAAGCAGGTACATCACATTTTTTAGGTCAAAATTTTGCTAAAGCTTTTGATGTGAAGTTTGCTACAAAAGAAGGGAAACAAGAATATGTTTGGGCAACGTCATGGGGCGTTTCAACCCGATTGATGGGCGCTTTAATTATGACACATAGTGATGATCATGGTTTAGTTTTACCACCAAATTTGGCGCCAAATCAGGTTGTTATTGTGCCAATATATAAGAATGATGAGCAGTTAGAGGAAATAACAACTCTTGTTAATGTTATTATGGGTGAATTGCGCTCTAAAGGTGTAACGGTAAAATTTGATAATAGAACCACATTTAGACCAGGCGCTAAATTTGCGCAGCATGAATTGCAAGGTGTGCCTTTACGAATTGCTATTGGGCCAAAGGATCTGGAAAATGGAACCGTTGAACTTGCCAGACGTGATACCTTAACGAAAGAAGTAGTAGCCATAGATAATTTAACGGCTACTGTTGAAAGGTTAATGTCGGAAATCCAAAATACCTTATACAAAAAAGCGTTGGATTATAGAGATTCACATACCACAGAAGTTGATGATTTTGAATCTTTCAAAACAGTTTTAGAATCAAAAGGCGGATTTATTTCAGCGCATTGGGATGGAACGGAAGAAACAGAGGCAAAAATTAAAGAAATAACAAAAGCTACGATTCGCTGTATTCCTTCGGATGTTGAAACGCAAAGTGGTGATTGTGTGTACTCTGGTAAGCCATCAAAAGGTCGTGTCCTCTTTGCAAAAGCATACTAATTAAAATTATTTTTAAAAAAAATTAAATAGTTGTTGCAACATTTAAAAATAGTTGTATTTTTGCATCCGCAATGGAGACATTGTTAGTTATTTTGACAAAATAAGGTTTGCAAGTTAAAATATAAAAATTTATATTTGCACACTCAAAAAAACAAAATGGCCCGTTCGTCTATCGGCTAGGACGCATGGTTTTCATCCATGTAAGAGGGGTTCGATTCCCCTACGGGCTACAATTTT
>CBFHJN010000028.1:12624-16378 GCA_965655805.1 Flavobacteriaceae bacterium | reverse complement strand
AAGGAAACAAATGGCAAATCATAAGTCAGCGTTAAAGAGAATTAGAAGTAACGAAGCTAAAAGATTAAGAAATAAGTATAAGCACAAAACAACGCGTAATGCGATTAAAAAGTTGCGTGATACTAGCGACAAGAAACAAGCACAAGAGTTGTTTGTTGATGTAACTTCTATGATTGATAAATTAGCGAAGAAAAATATCATTCATGCTAACAAAGCGGCCAACCTAAAATCTGGTTTAGCGAAGCACATAGCTTCCTTAACATAAGAAATAAAGTTCATAATTGAAAGGCTTCTCATTATGTTATGAGAAGCTTTTTTTATTTTGAAAAAATCATAATTGAAAGTTTAAATCCAGTTTTGTTTATAATTAAAAATGCCTTGAGAAATTCTCAAGGCATTTTTTAGGTTTATATAATAAAGGATTTATTATCCGTTCATGGAAATTAAAAACTCTTCATTGTTTTTTGTTTGTTTGAAACGTTCGTTAATAAATTCCATAGCTTCAACAGGATTCATGTCTGCTAAATATTTACGCATCACCCACATTCTTTGAATAGTGGTTTCATCTAATAGGATGTCATCGCGACGTGTACTGGATGAAGTTAAATCTATAGCAGGGAAAATACGACGATTCGATATTTTACGATCCAATTGTAACTCCATGTTACCAGTACCTTTAAATTCCTCAAAGATCACTTCGTCCATTTTAGATCCTGTTTCTGTTAATGCTGTTGCTATAATAGTTAAAGATCCGCCATTTTCAATATTACGAGCAGCTCCAAAGAAACGTTTTGGTTTGTGCAGCGCATTGGCATCCACACCACCAGAAAGAATTTTGCCAGACGCTGGTTGAACCGAGTTATAAGCTCTAGCTAAACGCGTAATAGAATCTAATAAAATTACAACATCATGACCACATTCTACTAAACGTTTTGCCTTCTCTAAAACAATATTAGCAATTTTTACATGTTCATGAGCTTCCTTATCAAAAGTAGAAGCAATTACTTCACCACGTACATTACGTTGCATATCCGTAACTTCTTCAGGACGTTCATCAATTAATAAAATCATTTGGTAAACTTCAGGATGGTTTGCTGCAATAGCGTTGGCAACATCCTTCAATAACATGGTTTTACCTGTTTTAGGTTGTGATACAATCATACCACGTTGTCCTTTTCCTATTGGTGAAAACAAATCCATGATTCGAGTAGAAATCGTACTTTGCTTTTCTGCTATATTGAATTTTTCTTGCGGAAATAATGGTGTGAGGTGTTCAAAAGAAACACGGTCTCTTACAACATCTGGACTTTGACCATTAATTCTAATAACTTTTATAAGTGGAAAGTACTTTTCACCTTCTTTTGGTGGTCTTACGCGTCCTAAAACGGTGTCTCCAACCTTTAAACCAAATAAACGTATTTGAGATTGTGATACATATATATCATCTGGTGATGATAAATAGTTGTAATCCGATGAGCGTAAAAACCCATAACCATCTTGCATCACATCTAATACGCCTTCACTTTCTATAATGGCATCAAACTCAAAGTCGGGTTCTCTATAGCGATTACGCGTATCTTTATTACCATTATTTTTTTTATCGTGCTTTTGATTTTGATTCCGATTATCTTTTTGCTTATCATCGCGCGAATTACCATTCTTATCATCACGTTTTTGTGGTTGATTTGGCTTTGGTCTCGGATTTGGCTTGTTTTGTTTTTGTCTAGGCGCTTCCTTTTCACTGTTGTTTGTATGCGTCTTGACGGCTGTTTTTTCTTTAGAATTATCTGGAGTAGATTCCTTGTCTTTACTCGTTTCTGTTGAGGTTTCCGTTTTAGGTTTTTCGGTTCGAGCTGGTTTTGCAACGCGTTTTCTTGGTGCTCTTTCAACTGACTTCTCTGAAGTGTCGTCTGATTTTTTTTCTGTAGTAATTACTTCTTTTACAGCTTTAGGATTTGAGGCTTGACGATCTAGAATTTGATACACTAAATCTAATTTTTTTAAAGAACGATATTTAGAAACGTTCAGTTTTTGAGCTATTTCCTGTAATTCAGGTAGCTTCATTGCTTTTAATTGAGATATTTCAAACATTGATGTTGAATTGAATGTTTTATTTTAATGTTTTTAAGTTGAATGATTCCGAAGAAAAATTGATCTTATTTTTTTAGAAGAATAATGGCTTACAACTCTGATAGTTGCGAATCATTACTGCAATTATACAACTTTATTTTCTTTTTTTTACCTAAATTTTAAAAGAAACTGCTATTTTTGCTCTCGATAAATAAGAAAATTAATGATTCAACGGATTCAAACTTTATTTTTAATATTGGCTGCTTTAGTTTCGGGTGGATTAATATTTGTGTTTGAATTATGGACCACGCCTGAAGGGGTGAAAATATTTGCTAATAATATTAATTATGTTTTTGCACTATTTTTGGGTTCGGCCGTTTTATCCATTATTTCTATTGGCATGTATAAAAATAGGAAGTCACAATTTATGTTGGGACGACTGAACATCATATTAAACTTTTTTTTACTAGGATTATTTGTGTATCAATCTCTAAATTTATCTGGAGAAACGGTTGTTTCTGAGAAGGGTATTGGGATTTTTCTTCCAATTGTATCTATCGTGTTATTGGCATTAGCCAATAAGGCCATCAAAAAGGATGAAGATCTTGTAAAATCTGTAGATAGATTACGATAAACCTATCATCTTAGTAGTATTAGTGCGTGAGCCCAAGGTGAAGATCTTGGGCTTTTTTATTTCCCTCTCAACCCCTCCAAAGGAGGGAAACTAGATAGGTTATTTGAATGAATATGTGTTTCCAAATCGAAAGTCCTTTCATTAGGGAAGGATTTAGGATGGGAATTCAATCACCTCCAAATTTTCAATCTTTTTTCCATCAATAGTAAATCGCAACATAGTTCTCACTTGATGAAATCCATGTTTACCAATAGCACCAGGATTCATATGTATTAAATTTAATTTCTTATCTGGCATCACTTTTAAAATATGCGAATGTCCAGAAATAAAAATTCGTGGCGGATTTTCCTTGATCATCTCCCTAATTCTAACGTTATATTTATTTGGGTATCCACCAATATGCGTCATCCAAACTTCTACATCTTCACACATAAACCGGTTATCCAATGGGAATTCCATTCGCGCTTTTTCATCATCAATATTCCCATAAACAGCTTTTAAGGGTTTTATGGCTTTAATGGCGTCGGTTACTTTTAAATCGCCAATATCTCCAGCATGCCAAACTTCATCTGCTTGTTTAACGTATTTTAGTACATCAGCATCTATATAACTATGCGTATCAGAAAGTAGTAGTATTTTCTTCATGTTTACTTCCCACGCAAGTGGGAATCTAATTTTATTTAACGTTTAATTGAAATTTCAAGACCGATTAAAATTCTATCTTTGTAGCTTGATTCACAAAAATAGATAATCTTGCGGTATTTTATAGAACTTTCATATAATGGACAAGCATATCATGGTTGGCAAAACCAGCCAAACGCTATTTCAGTTCAGGAGGTTATTGAAAAATCTATATCCACATTACTGGGAGAAGAAATCGCTATTATGGGAGCCGGTAGAACAGATGCTGGTGTGCATGCTAAGCAAATGTTTGCGCATTTTGAAACCGATATAAAATTTGATAATAACAAGCTTTGTTTTAGGTTGAATGCATTGCTTCCAAAGGATGTGGCCATCCATGCTATATTTTCAGTTAGTCCTGAAGCTCAT
>CBFHJN010000028.1:239-12525 GCA_965655805.1 Flavobacteriaceae bacterium | reverse complement strand
TCACGATTTGATGCGACAAGCAGAACCTATTTATATAGAATAGCGTTGACTAAAAACCCTTTCAATTATGAACATGCATATTTTATAAAACAACAGCTAGACATCTCCAAAATGCAAGCTGCAGCTGAAAGCTTATTAAACTATAAAGATTTTCAATGCTTTTCAAAAACACATACCGATGTAAAGACGTATAATTGTAATATTATGAGCGTAAAATTCGAACAAGTGAAAGGTGAGTTACACTTCACTATTCAAGCCGATCGGTTTTTACGTAATATGGTTCGTGCTATTGTGGGCACCTTAATAAATATTGGGTTAGGAAAAATTAGTTTGCCCGACTTACATAAAATCATTCTATCAAAAAACAGACAGGAAGCAGGCTATTCCGTGCCAGCTCATGGTTTGTATTTAATTCATATTTCGTATCCAGATACGCTAAAACATGGCAACTAAAACAGAAAACAAATTACTAGATACCCATCTGCTTAAAAAGCTTGTAAAGTTTATGAAACCTTACAATAGGGTTTTTGTAGGCGTTTTATTCGTAGTTATATTATTGGCTATTTCTAGTGCTGTAAGACCGTATATTCTGCAGCAAGCAATTGACCAAAATATTGCCACTAAAAAGTTAGAAGGTTTTCTGCCATATATCTTATTAATGGCTGGTTTATTACTGTTTGAAGTAATTAGCCAGTTATTATTCATTTTTTATGCCAGCTGGTTAGGGCAAACGGTTGTTAAAGATATTCGGGTTAAGTTATTTAACCACATGTTGCGATTTAAAATGGCTTATTATGATAATTCGTCTGTAGGCGTTTTAATTACCAGAGCTGTAACCGATATGGAGCGTATTGCTGCAATTTTTGGCGAAGGTTTATTCATGATTTTTCGGGATTTGCTCACCATGCTTGTTGTTTCAGGAGTCATGGTGTATATGAATTGGCAATTAAGCATTATCGTGTTTTTAATGCTGCCACTAGTGCTTTATGCCACACGTATTTTTCAGAAGTATATGAAAAAAGCCTTTGAGGAGGTGCGTACTGAAGTTTCTAACTTAAACTCCTTTGTTCAAGAGCGTGTAACGGGAATGAAAATTTTACAATTATTTACACGCGAAGACACCGAATATAAAAACTTCAAAATAATTAATGAACGCCATAAACAAGGTTGGTTAAAAACCGTTTGGTATAACTCCATATTTTTCCCAATTGCCGAATTA
The DNA here is from genome assembly GCA_965655805.1 of Flavobacteriaceae bacterium. GTDB lineage: Bacteria > Bacteroidota > Bacteroidia > Flavobacteriales > Flavobacteriaceae > Algorimicrobium. The sequence goes on along the minus strand of CBFHJN010000028.1, from coordinate 11,306 downwards.
TCGTCTTCCATAACCATTGGTTTAATTGCTTGGTATGGTGGATTAAATGCGGTTGTTGATGATACGGCAACTTTAGGGGATTTAACAGCCTTTATCATGATGATTCCCATGCTATTTAGACCACTTCGGCAAATAGCAGATAAATTTAATACGCTTCAAATGGGAATGGTGGCTGCCAATCGGGTATTTAAAGTTTTGGAAACAACCTCGCAAATTGATGATACAGGAACCGAAGTCGCTGGACATTTTAAAGGCCATATTCAATTTGAGAATGTGCGTTTTAGTTATGTAGCTGATGAAGACGTGCTTAAAGGAATCTCTTTAAACGTGAAAGCTGCTGATACCATTGCTATTGTTGGTGCAACTGGAGCTGGGAAATCGACTATCATTAATTTATTAAATCGTTTTTATGAAATTAATAAGGGTGTTATTCGAGTAGATGGAATGGATATTAAATTGTTTACGTTAGTATCATTGAGACAACAAATTGCCGTTGTTCTGCAAGATGTATTTTTGTTTGCCGATACCATTTTAAATAATATTACCTTAAATAACCCAAATATTACGGAAGCTGATGTTGTTGAAGCAGCAAAGGCTATTGGTATTCATGAGTTTATAATGACATTACCTGGTGGTTATCATTACAATGTAAAAGAGCGTGGTGCCATGTTATCATCTGGCCAACGCCAACTTATTTCATTTTTAAGGGCTTATGTTACCAATCCGAGTATTTTAGTGCTTGATGAAGCGACCTCGTCAGTCGATTCGTATTCTGAACAACTCATTCAAAACGCTACAGATAAAATTACTAAAAACAGAACTTCTATTGTTATTGCGCATCGACTAGCAACCATAAAAAAAGCCGATCAAATTATTGTTATGGATGCTGGTAAAATTGTAGAACAAGGCACACATTCCGAGCTTCTTGAAAAAGAAAATGGTTATTATAAAAATTTACACGATGTACAATTTGCCAAAGAGGAAGAGTTGGCATAATTTGTAGTTAATTTAAGTCTTTTTTTATCATTTCAATTAATGCATCGGTGTCTTCAAACCGAATAAATCCCCCATCTTTAAAATACGATATTTGACCTGTTTCCTCACTAACAGCTAGGGTTAATGCATCGGTTTTTTCGGTGATTCCTACCGCAGCTCGGTGTCGTAAACCAAAACGGCTTGGTAAATTTTTATCGTTATTTACAGGCAGAATAACACGTGTGGCTTTTACAATATTGTTGGCTATAACAATAGCACCATCATGTAGTGGGCTATTTTTAAAAAAGATACTTTCAATAATAGGTTGCGATACCGTAATATTCATAGCATCACCCGTGTTGGTTAAAAAATCTAAATTATTATTATGTTCCAATACAATTAAAGCACCCGTTTTGGAAGCGCTCATTTTGGTGCATGCCGAAATAATTTCGGCAACATCTGTTTCATTCTCAGATTCAGTTTTTAGAAACTTAAATTGTTTAAAAAATTTACCGCGTTTGCTAAAATTGGTGGAACCAACCATGAGTAGAAACTTTCTAATTTCCTGCTGAAAAACCACAATTAAGGCTATTAATCCCACACTCATAAAACCGCCTAAAATCTTGCTTAACATTTTCATTTGTAAGGTTTCTGTCACCAAATAAATGAGGTAGATGATTACTATTCCTATAAAAATATTGATAGCAACCGTTCCTTTAACCAATTTATAAACATAATAGAGTAGTGCTGCTACAAGCACAACATCTATCATGTCTACTACAGTGAATTTTAATAAATCATCGAAAATTTCCAAAGGCTAGGTTTTTTGTAAATGTAATAATTAAAGATTAATAAATAAATTCATTGCTTTCCACCATTGTGTTTTCTGATGGAATGTTTATTAAAGCCGATTTTAAACTCATATAATCTTGAAATGTTAACGATTCTGACATGTGTAAAACCAAGGGTTTCGATTGAAAAAGAGAATCGGTTTTCAAATCCGAAATTAGCTCTTGTAAATTTCGATCATGCCCAACATCTGAAATGGTAATATGTTTTAAAGTTTCAACTCGAATATTTAGGCCATTTACCTTTAAATTAGAAAGTGCCTTTTTTGTGGTTTCAAACGAATCTTTGGTATGGTAATATACCTCTGTAAAATCTATGAATCCCAAATTTTTAATACTGGTGTCATTACAAGAATAGTAGTTTTTAGCATCTTCATTTTTATGCATTTCAGCACCACGCTTTTTATTCTGTAGAAACTGAACCTGCGGAATTACTTGTTTTAAGGTTAAACGTTTGTCCACGTTTACCAACCAATTGGTGGAAATAATTAAATTTTTCCGATTTAATTCTACGCCATTTACGGCTGTAGAATCGTAAAATAAATAGGCTGGTGATACATCTAAAACCTCATAAACTTCCGATTGTTGTACTTCTGGTAATAAAATAACCTTCTCAGAACTGCAGGCTACAAAAAGGAATGGGATCAAAAATTTAAAATATTTCATAGGTTTTAGTTCATTTCATTAATTAGTTGAATACATTCCATGGCTTCTTTTACGTCGTGAACGCGCAGAATATTCGTGCCTTTTTGTAATGCTATGGTATTTAAAACAGTTGTGCCATTTAGAGCTTTGTTTGCTTTGGTTTCCAGAGTTTTATAAATCATTGATTTTCGCGATACACCAACTAATAATAGCTTTTCAAGGATTTTAAAATGTTCTAACTGTTTTAAAATTTCGAAGTTTTGTTCACGTGTTTTAGCAAAACCGAAACCTGGATCAATAATAATATCTGAAATTTGATGTTTTTTAGCTTCTGCTATACGCTCCGAAAAATAGAATAGAATATCTTTAATAAGGAATTCATATTCCGTTAAACTTTGCATGGTTTGCGGTGTTCCACGCATATGCATCATAATATAAGGAACCTTTAATTGCCCAATAACGTTTAGCATGTTTGCATCCAATTTTCCAGCTGAAATATCATTAATCATAGCTGCTCCTGCTGAAATACAGGCTTTTGCAACTTGACTCCTAAAGGTGTCAACCGATAGTAAAGTGTCTGGAAATTCAATAAGAATAGCTTGAATTATAGGTGTGATTCTTTGAAGCTCTTCGGATTCCGACACATGATTAGCATTGGGTTTAGAACTATAAGCACCTACATCAATAAACGTGGCGCCATCATGTAACATGGTGTATACCTGCGAAAGAATTTCACTGGTATTTTTATATTTTCCGCCATCGTAAAAGGAATCAGGTGTCAGGTTTAAAATGCCCATAACTTTTGGCGTTGATACATCAATCAGGTTTCCTTTACAATTTATGGTCATAGTTTGGTTTCTTATTTTATCAATTCAAAAAAATTAATCCAACATAGATAACAAAATTAAGATATTCCCACTAAAATAGGTACGTATTGCAATCAAAATAAAAACATTCTACATTCAACTTTGAACTTTAAACTATTTAAGCGAAATTTACGCAAAATACAAGATATCGCATGCCAAATACATTACAAGAATATGATGCTGTAATTTCTATTTGCAGGAACCTTTTCGAGAAAAAAATGTCCGATTACGGAAGTGCCTGGCGTATTTTACGGTTACCATCCTTAACAGACCAAATTTTTATTAAAGCGCAACGCATTCGTGGTTTACAACAAAATTCGGTTCAAAAAGTAGATGAAGGAGAAATAAGCGAATTTATAGGAATCATTAATTATTGCGTTATGGCACTCATTCAAATTGATAAAGGTGTCGTAGAACAACCTGATTTGAAAACCGAAGAAGCTGTAAAATTATATACGGAAAAGGTGACAGTTACCAAACAACTCATGATGGATAAAAACCATGACTATGGCGAAGCGTGGCGAGATATGCGCGTGAGCAGTTTAACCGATTTGATTCTGCAAAAGTTATTACGCGTGAAACAAATTGAAAATAATCAAGGTAAAACATTAGTGAGTGAAGGCATTGACGCCAATTATCAGGATATGATAAATTATGCAGTTTTTGCACTTATCCATCTAGAAGTGATGGAAAAATAAATATCATGAACGTTTGAAATTTAATTTTTTAAATACATTTAAGTATGAAATACATTGTAGGTTTTAGTCGCATATTTGTAGGAGTCCTTTTTATTATTTCAGGATTTATAAAATTGAATGATCCACTTGGATTTTCGTATAAACTGCAAGAGTATTTCAGTTTAGATGTTTTAAATATACCGTTTTTGGAACCTTACGCTTTAATAATTTCCATTTTAGTGGTCGTTTTCGAAGTGGTTTTAGGGGTTTTTCTTCTTATTGGTTACAAGCCTAAATTTACAGTTTATAGCTTATTAGCTATGATTGTGTTTTTTACATTTTTAACATTTTATTCGGCGTATTTTGATAAAGTAAAGGATTGTGGTTGTTTTGGCGACGCCTTAAAATTAACACCATGGGAAAGTTTTACTAAAGATATTATTCTACTATTTTTCATTCTAATCCTCCTAAAAGGAATTGCGCATATTAAGCCAATTTTTGGTAGACCTGTTATTATTACTGCCATAGCTTTATTAAGTTTTCTTGCATCGTTATCTTTTGCCTATTATGTGCTGATGCATCTGCCTGCTATTGATTTTAGAGCCTATAAAGTTGGTGCCAATATTCAAGACGGAATGACTATTCCTGATGATGCCGCAAAACCAGTTCAGGAGTTTACTTGGGTGTTTATGGTAAATGGTGAAGAAAAAGAGTTTGTAACCGATGGAAGTTATCCAACCGTTGATGGTGAGTATGTTGGTGTGGAATCCAAAGTAATTGATCCTGGTTATGAGCCTCCTGTTGTCGATTTTTCTATAGAAAGCGAAGATGAAGATTTAACAGAATACTTTCTAGCTAAAGATAAACTCATAATGATTATCATGTATAATTTGGCAACAGCCGAACCAGATGGTGTAGCTAAATTGAAAGCCTTTTCTGACGAAGCTATTAAAAAAGGATATACCGTAATTGGTTTATCTGCTTCTGGAGGTGAGGAAAAAGAACAATTTAAGGCAACACATAAATTGAATTTCGATTTTTATCTGTGTGATGAAAAAGCGCTTAAAACTGTTGTTAGAGCTAGTCCAGGCATTGTAAAACTGGAAAAAGGAACGGTTGTTCAAAAAGAACATTGGAACGATCTTGAAAATATCAAATTATAGGTTTTTAAGCATTAGAATAAAAAAGTAATTGTCATCTGATAAAATATTTAATACATAAAATAGCCTATGCTTTACTCACGCTTTTTGGTGTGGTTACGGTTATCTTTTTATTGTTTAATGTATTGCCAGGCGATCCTGCAAAAATGATGTTGGGTCAAAATCAATCGGCTGAGCAAGTTGAAATTGTTCGTCAGAAATACGGATTTGATAAGCCTAAAACCACGCAGTATTTTTATTACCTAAACGATTTGTTACCTATTTCTTTTCACTCGCAAAATGAAAGCGATTATACGTTTTTAAGACCAGGAAAATATGCGGCAACACCATTATTTACAATAGGAAACACCACAACGGTTTTAAAATTACCGTATTTGCGGGAATCTTTTACCAAGCAAGGCAAACGTGTGTCGGAAGTAATTGGTGAAACCTTGCCAAATACGGCAGTTTTAGCCATTTCGGCAATCGCAATTGCTTTGTTTTTAGGACTTATTTTAGGGGTCATTTCAGCTATTTATAAAGATACGTGGTTGGATAAATTTATTCAAATTGTTAGTACGGTTGGCATGAGTGTACCGTCTTTTTTTAGCGCCATTTTATTCGCCTGGTTTTTCGGATTCGTATTGCACAAATACACGAATTTAGAAATGACAGGCAGTCTGTATGAATTAGACGATTACGGTGAAGCCATGCACATTCAATGGAAAAATTTAATTTTGCCAGCTATTGTTTTAGGTATCCGTCCATTGGCTGTAGTCATTCAGCTCATGCGGAATTCGTTACTGGAAGTTTATAATCAAGACTTTATTCGGACAGCTAGGGCAAAAGGACTGAATGAATATCAAATTATAAAAAACCATGCAGTCAAGAATGCGTTGAATCCAGTAGTTACAGCCATTTCAGGATGGTTTGCATCTATGTTAGCTGGTGCTGTTTTTGTTGAATATATTTTTGGCTGGAACGGTTTGGGTAAGGAAATAGTCAATGCATTAAACACATTAGATTTACCAGTAATTATGGGTTCTGTGTTAATCATTGCGGTAATCTTCATAATTATCAATATTTTTGTAGATATTATCTATACATGGTTGGATCCAAAAGTAAAGTTAGAATAGAATTCCTAGGTAGGTAGGAATCTCTTTTCTAAAAGAAACAACCACAGTTGAAGTAAAAAAAACAAAGAAAACAAGAGATTAACTTTAAAAGATCCTTTCCTTTAGGGGGGATTTATATATAGGATTATGAGAAAACAAATAGTCGCAGGAAACTGGAAAATGAATAACGATTTAGCTGAAACAAAAGGCTTAATCACCGAATTACGACGAGCTAAAAAAACATCAAATGCAGAAGTCATGATTGCTCCGGCATTTACAAATTTATGGTCGGCATTTGAGTCGCTTCGTGAATTTGATGTCGAAGTTATAGCGCAAAATATGCACTTTGCAGATAATGGTGCCTATACAGGTGAAGTTAGTGCTAGTATGTTGAAAAGTGTAGGTATTCAAACGGTAATTTTAGGACATAGTGAGCGTCGCGCCTATTTTAATGAAACCGATGATTTATTGGCGAAAAAAGTAGATGCAGCTTTGAAAAATGACATGCGAATTGTTTTCTGTTTCGGGGAAGAATTAGCCGATAGAAAATCGGGTAATCATGAGAACGTGGTTGATAATCAAATTAAAAATGCTTTGTTTCATTTAGAAGCAGCTTCTTTTAAGAGTATTGTACTGGCTTACGAACCAGTTTGGGCTATAGGAACAGGTGAAACCGCTAGTCCAGAGCAAGCACAAGATATGCATGCTTTTATCAGAAAAACGTTGGCTAACAAATACGGTCAAAAACTAGCGAATGCTGTTTCCATTTTATATGGCGGAAGTGTGAAACCCAATAATGCAGAAGAAATATTTTCTAAATCTGATGTAGATGGTGGGTTAATTGGAGGAGCTGCTTTAAATGCAGACGATTTTATGGCAATTGTTAACGCGTTTTAAGTCTAAAAGAATATGTCAAATACAATTTATATTGGGTACGATTTTACGGTAAAACCTTTGCAGCCAGCTGTTGAGATTTTAATTGCCGAACTCGGTTACGCAGGTTTTGAAAGTTTCGTTGAAACGGAAACAGGCGTCACAGCTTACATTCAGAAAGACGAATGGCGAGAAGATATTTTAGAGGATATTCAAATTTTAAACTCCGACGAATTTGAAATCACCTTCCAGTTTAACGAAATAGAACAAGTGAATTGGAATGCGGAATGGGAGCGCAATTTTAATCCAATTATTGTGGATGATGTTTGTGCAGTTCGTGCACCTTTTCATGAAAAATTTGATACGAAATACGATATTATCATCGAACCTAAAATGAGTTTCGGTACAGGTCATCATGAAACCACCCATATGATGATTCAGCATATTCTTAAAAATGATTTTACAGACAAAACTGTTTTAGATATGGGCTGCGGAACAGGTGTTTTAGCCATTCTGGCCGAAATGAAAGGTGCCAAAAAAGTTGATTCCATTGATATTGACAATTGGTGTTATTTAAATAGCGTGGAAAATGTAGAGCGTAATAACTGCCATCATATTTCAGTTTATGAAGGTGATGTTAGTTTATTGAAAGATAAAACCTATGATATTATTATCGCAAACATCAACAGAAACATCTTACTTCAAGATATTCCTGCCTATGCAACTTGCTTAAATGCCAATGGTTTATTATTTTTAAGTGGATTTTATTTTGATGATATTCCAGCCATTGAAGAAATTTGTAATAAAATGAATCTAAAACACGTTGATACATTACAACGGAATGATTGGGTTGCCTTAAAATTTGAAAAAGAATAAACGCAGTCTGAATATGATTTTCAGAAATCGTAAAAATTTATTAGTATGAGTACGAAAGAACAAACATTAGAAGACGTCCAGCTAAAAGAAGATGTTTTACTGGAAAATGAAATCATTCTCTATAATGATGATGTCAACACTTTTGATCACGTTATCAATACCTTAATTTATGCGTGTAATCATACAGCAGAACAAGCCGAACAATGTTCTATTTTAGTTCATTATAAAGGAAAATGTACGGTGAAAACAGGTTCACTAAAAGAGCTGGAGCCACAATGCACTATGCTTTTGGAAGCTGGTTTAAGTGCTGAAATAACCTAAAAAGGCACCTAACTTTAATTAGGTGCCTCATTTAAAGAACCCAACTTTATTAATTGTGCTCCTTCGATTAATAGCACTATAAATATCAATAATTATCAGTTAATAATCTATGATATTTGTCAGTGTTATAAAGTTTATTGAATTGCTGTTTTATTACTAGTAGCTATTGAATTTTATTACAGTATATAATGGATGTAACCTGAATCTTTCTGGATTGCTCCACATCCATAAAGCTCCGCTTTGAAAACAAAAAATCCAAACTTATAAATTCAAGAAAGCTTGATTTAGCGTTTGGATTTTTTTTCTTTTTTCGTGACCTCGACTGGATTCAAACCAGTAACCTCTTGAGCCGTAATCAAGTGCGCTATTCAGTTGCGCCACGAGGCCATTTTTGTGGGTGCAAATATATTTGTTTTTATATTATATGCCAAATAAAAAGTGAATTAATCTAAAGCATTTTTAGTAACATATAATTTCCAACCAAAAATAGCCATTTGAAACTTGCTGGCTTTACTTAAATCCAAACCTTGTTTCGTGAAACTAGGAAGAATAGCTTTATTCATTTTAGCCAATAATTTAAAGATGTGTTTTTTCATAATTCTGGTAAAACCTACTAATTCATTCAAAATGTTAAATTTAAGAATTTAATAATCTATAAAATAATTTATCCTAATGTAGTTGCTTACATTTGCAAAAACCCCTTTTTATGAAATATAATTTACTTTCTATTTTACTATTTTTTATTAGTTTTCAATCCTTTAGTCAAATAGTTATTAATGAATTGGATTGCGATACACCTGGTATTGACGATCAAGAATTTTTAGAACTAAAATCTGATACTCCCAATTTTAACCTTAATGGTTATGTGGTTGTCTTTTTTAATGGTTCTACTTCTGGAAATAATTCTAGCTATTTCACGGTAGATTTAGACGGATTCACTACTGATGAAAACGGTTTGTTACTTATTGGTAGCGATACGGTTACACCTTTTCCTCAACTATTAATTTCGGCAAATACCATTCAAAATGGTGCCGATGCGGTCGCCATTTATCAAGCCAGTGATTTTGATTTTCCAGAGGAAACCGTTGCGACTATTGATAATCTGATTGATGTGTTGATTTACGATACGTCAGATTCAGATGACGATGACATGATTGCTATTTTTGCTGCGCACCCTAATTTTAGCGACATTCAACAAATAAACGAAGGGTCAGGAAATAACACCAATTCCATTCAACGAAATAATGATGGAACTTACACATCCACAACACCCACGCCTCGTGCTTTAAATGATGGGAGCGGAATCGTTTTTAATAGTATTGCTATTTCAACCGATGCCGTACAATATCAAGAAGACGAAGTAATTACTGTAACCTTTACAGCGCAAACCAATGTAAGTGCAGATGCTACGTTTTCTTTTTCTATGAATAATGGCGGATTTGATACGAGTGATTTCACTGGAAACACAACCGTTACAATTCCTAATGGCCAAAACACCGTTTCAACAACTATTACAATTATTAATGATACAGACGATGAAGGCGATGAAGAACCTGTTATTAAATTTGTAAACTTATCATCTCCTTACATTCCATTTAACAATTTTATAAAATTGCGTATAATAGATAATGATTTTACCGTTGCTAATTTTGGAACGCCTTTAAATTCAACATTTGGAAATGTTAGCAGTACTCAACCAAGCGGTTATTATGATGGTTTGAATGGTTTAGCTGATAATGATTTAAAGCAAGCTATGCAAGATATTATTGCAAATCCCTCAATAGTTCGTGCACAAACGTATGCTGATGTTATTGATATTTTAAAAGAAGCGGATCAGAATCCTGAAAATAGTAATGAGGTTTGGTTGGTGTATTTAGAGCAAGGTCGTCCTAAATTAGATTTTCAACTAACGTCAGTTAGTACTGGTAAATGGAATCGTGAACATACCTTTCCAAGATCTCGTGCTGGGTATTTTAGTATTGAAGAAGATGAAATAGCTGACGGCAAAGATATTTTTTGGGAAACAAAAGCCGATTCTCTGCGTCATGGAAATTCCGATGCACACGCCTTACGTGCTGTTGATGGACCTGAAAATAGTAGTCGTAATAATCAGTTTTATGGAGAATATACTGGTCCAACTGGAACATTAGGCGGTTTTAAAGGTGATGTGGCTCGTGGTGTATTTTATTTGGCGGTTCGTTATAATGGTTTGGAATTAGTAGATGGTTACCCAGATGGAAACGTTGGTCAGTTTGGCGATTTACAAACCTTATTGGAATGGCACAGAAATGACCCACCTGACGATTTTGAAATGAATAGAAACAATGTTATTTACAACTGGCAATTTAATAGAAACCCATTTATAGATCAGCCTGAAATGGTAGAATATATCTGGGGAAATAATATTGGCGAAACTTGGGTGCAACCTTTAAGTGTGGATGAAAACACGTTAGATTCTATTCTAGTTTATCCAAACCCAACAACTGGTCGCGTTTATATCAAAGGACTTAAAAATGAAGCGAAAGTAACCATTTATTCTGTTGATGGACGTGCTTTGTTGACGAAAGAAATTACCAATTCGTATATAGATTTAAACCTGACTAGTGGCATGTATTTATTGCAAATTACAGTTGAAGGTAGAACGACGACCAAAAAAATTATGGTTAATTAATTCTAGTTACCAAAAAAACTATAGAAGCCCAAACTTGATATGTTTGGGCTTTATTATTTAA
>CBFHJN010000028.1:0-229 GCA_965655805.1 Flavobacteriaceae bacterium | reverse complement strand
TAAAAAAGAATGGTGTTATTTTTGTTTTTTTGTTGTTATAATAATCACACCATCTTTGCCTTTAGTATCATGTTTTTGAAGCTTCTTTTTATCAGTAATTACATGGGTACTTTCTATGGTTGAAGGGTTCAGGGCATTCATGTCTGCTTTTGTAATTTCTTTGTCATTCAAAAGAATGAGTAAATTTTCATCTTCTGGTAAAGGACTCATATTGCTAACCATTAAATTA
>CBFHJN010000027.1:19187-19418 GCA_965655805.1 Flavobacteriaceae bacterium | reverse complement strand
GGAAGCCAGCTTGCGAATCCAAAAAGTTATTTCAATTTAATTGCCTTCGATACAAAAACGAATACTTTTAAGGAAAAGTTTATCGTAAAAAAGCATTTAAATGACATGATTGTGGCAAAGAATATGTGGATAAATGAATCAAACAGAGATTTTTACGCCTTAATTTCAGATAAAATAATTCATGAAGGCTATTTAAAGTTACTTAAAGGCAATTTAGACAACTCAAATACT
>CBFHJN010000027.1:0-19177 GCA_965655805.1 Flavobacteriaceae bacterium | reverse complement strand
TGGAGACTCTATACCCTATAAGTTTTTAGATATTAAATCGAATGCTTCGCTTTATTATGAGCAAAATCAAAAGAAATTAATTGCCTACACCTCTTATCTAAATAAAGAAAATAAAACAACTTTTACCATCCATACCATAAATTTCCCTACCATAAAGATTGATGCTCCAACACCTATAAAAACGACTTTCTTTAGTAAATATTGGCATATTGTGCTTGCCTGTTTCATTTTTTTACCATTCGTGTTTTATTTCTTTAAAAAAAACAAAATTAAAATTTTAAGAAGGCATTATAAAATTAAAAAAGCTGCTACTCAGAAAACAGAAGAAAATCTTGTAGTGATTAGTGAAGAGGAAAAATATACTCCACTAGCGTTTTCAAAACCTATGGAAACAAATAACTATAGAATAATATTTTTTGGTGGATTTCAGATTTATAATAAAAACAATGAGGATATTACAAATAAATTTTCTCCTTTAATAAAAGAATTATTCTTATTAATTTGGATGTACACCTTTAAAAACAATAAAGGTATTTCTTCAGAAAAGTTGGTAGACATTATTTGGTATGATAAATCACCCAGAAAAGCACAAAATAACAGGTCTGTTAACATAACAAAGCTTAGAAAAATATTAAGAGATTTAGAAAATTGTTCAGTAACCAAAGAAACTGGGTATTGGAAAATAGATAACGACCACATAATTAATAAAACAGATCATTTTGAGCTTTTACAAATTACCAACACTAAAAAAAGTATTACCAAAGAAAAAATTGATCATCTTATAAAAATAACGGAAAAAGGCGCCTTTTTATTTAATTTAAACTACGAGTGGTTAGAACCTTTTAAAGAAGATATATCTGATAGAATAATTAATACCTTGGTTACTTTTGCTGAAAAATTTGACATAAAGTCAGATCCAGACTTTATACTTCAATTGTCAGATTGCATTTTTAACTTCGACTCTATAAATGAAGAAGCCGTAATTTTTAAATGCAAAGCACATCATATTAAAGGTAATCATAGTTTAGCAAAAAGTACCTTTAACAAATTCCAAAAAGAATACCAACTCTTGTACGCACAAGATTTTAAATATAGCTTCCAAGAAATCATAAGATAAAAATTTTAGCTATACCTTTTTTTAAAATAATTTTGCTCTTTCTACAATATTTTTTAGAACAAACCAATATATATTTTAACGATTTCAAATTAAAGTGATTTCACTTTTTCACTTTTAAATCAATTCCCGAAAAAATACTATATTTTTTTAAGTAAAATAAAAATATTAACAGTTTAACTGTCTTTAATACTAAAAATTAAGCTTTTATTAATAGTTTATTAAGGACACTATTATTTGTTTGTATAAAATTTAAAACTAAATTCTAAATTATGAAAAAATTTACTTTATTAACAATCTACCTTTCTTTGTTCTTAACGGGTAGTTTGTTTGCACAACAAACAGTTTGGGTTTCTGCCACAGGCGCAGGTGCTTTAGATGGAACAAGTGAAGCCAATGCTTACGGTGCGCTTGCAGATGCCTTAGCAGATATAGATTCTGCTGGAGATATTTTAAAAATTGTAGGCACTGTTTCTACCTCGGGTGCTAATATAACTTCCAAAAGTTTTGCATTCACTATAGAAGGTAATGACGCTACCTCAACCATAGTTGGAGATGGTGGGACAGGCAGGCTATTTACAATTAATGCAGCTACATCTATTGACGTAACTTTTAAAGACCTTACCTTTTCTGGCAACAACACAACACTTGCTGGTGGAGGAGTTCTTTTTAGTAATGATGGAGGTGCAACTGTTACATTTAATAATTGTATTGTTACTGGTAACTCTGTAACTAATGCTACTGGTGGTGGAGCTATTTTTTTTGCAAACGGAACGTTAAATATTACAAACTCTACTTTTACAAGTAATACATCATCAGATGAAGGGGGTGCTATTTTTGGTAATTCTGGCACAATTACGATTACAAATTCAGTTTTTGAAAGTAATTCTGCAGCAACCAAAGGAGGAGCTATTTATGCTAATACTGCAAATTTTACCATAACAGGTACTACTTTCTATGATAACCAAACTACAGGTACTGCTGGACCAGATGGTGGTGCTGCTTTCTATGTAGTTGGTGCTAGTAGCACTAACAGTATTACAAATTGTACATTTTTTCAAAATACAACTGCAAGAGCCAACCAAGATTATGGAACTATAAGAACAGATAATGGTAATACAACAGTTACAAATAGTTTATTTTATAATAATAAAATGAATAACGATGCAGGAGCAGAATCAGACTGGGGTTCAGGTCCAAATGGTACACAAACCTTTAATACTTCTATAGCACAATGGATAAGCACTAACGTAGATAACGAAGATGAGCCTGCAAGTTCTATTACCGGAATTAAAGGCGGTACAGGTACACCTGCAGATCTTACCAACTCTGGTGTTGCTTGGAATGCAACCTTAAAAAGAGTAACATTTACTGCACCAAATGCTTTAACAGACCATTCTCCAATTGATTTTGGTTCAGACAATAGTGATGTTGGTGCTTGGGATTCTAAAATAAATATTTTTAATGGGGGAGATGCTGGTGGTGCAGAAAACTGGACAATTGCAGCAAACTGGTCTAGTGATTTGGTTCCAACTGCAACCGATAATGTAGCTTTTCTTACAGGTAGAAATGGCACATTGCCAACAAAAGTTACGGTAAATGATATTAAAGTAACAAGTCTTTTAAAAATAAACAACGATCAATCTTTGGTAGTTACAGGTTCTTTTTCAGGTTCAGGTACGGTTCGTCAATTTAGATTTTTAGGAAATGACGCAAATCCTGCAAATCAATGGTATTTAGTGTCTTCGCCAGTAGCTGGAGGAGTATTTGATAATAGCTTTTTCGATTTAAATGATATTGCAACAGGTACTATTAATGCAAACAGAGGTATTGCAACTTACAACCCAGGTAGTTCTGACTGGACCTATTTACAAACTGGTGGTACTTTAAACAGCGTTTCAGGTGTTGGATATTCTATGAAAATTACACCAGATGCAGTAGTTGGTCCTACTGAATTTGCAGACGGTTTAGTGGCCTTTGAAGGAACAATAAATGATGCAGATGTTACAACACCTTCATTATCTACAGGGTTTAATTTATTAGGAAATCCTTATACATCTTATGTAGATGTTGCTACATTTTTAGGTGCTGCAACTAGTAGTAATATAGATCAAACACAAATTTGGGTATGGAACCAATCACTTCCTGGTTATGAAGCAAAAACAGCAGGTTCTGGTTTTATTTTAGCACCAGCTCAAGGGTTTTTTGTGAATGCAACTACTGGAGGTACAGTTACTTTTGCGAAAGCAAATCAAGCTGAAACAGGAAGTGCTTTTCAAAAATCAACTGCAACAGAAGTAAATTTATGGATGACAGATGGCATTGTAAAACGTTATGCAAGATTAAACTATTCAGACAATGCAACTAATGGTTTTGATTATGGTTATGAAGGTGAAGTTTTTGGCGGTGTTGCAACTAATTTAAATGTATTTACAGATTTAGTAGCAAATAGTCAAGGTAAAAAATACCAAATACAAGCATTACCAAATTCAGATTATGAAACGACAGTAGTTGCTGTGGGTGTAAAAGCTGAAGCAGGGAAAGAAATTACTTTTACTGCAGAAGCAATGAATTTACCTGATGGTTTAAAAGTATTCTTAGAAGACAGAGCTACAAACACTATTGTTCGTTTAGACGAAGCAAATGCGAACTATAAAGTAACTGTAAAAGATGCTATTGATGGTATTGGTCGTTTTTACTTGCATACAAAAGCGTCTGGTGTATTAAGCACAGATAACGTAAATCTAGACAACCTAAGCATTTATACACCAAATAATACAACGTTAAGAGTTGCAGGGTTATCACAAGGTAAAGCCTCTTTAAAATTATTCAACATTTTAGGCAAGCAAGTAATGCAAACATCTTTTACATCGACAGGCGTTAAAGACATTGCTTTACCAAAATTAGCAACAGGTATGTACATTGTTCAGTTAGAAACTGCTACAGGCAAGTTAAACAAGAAAATTGTATTAGAATAATTTTAATCATTTAAAAATAATATATCTCATGAAAAATCAAGATAACAACATACCAGAAATCACACGTAAAGAGGCGATCAAAAAAATAGGAAACTACGGAAAATATGCAGCTTTAACAGCCTTAGGAACCTACTTAATTTTGAATCCTAAAAAAGCACAGGCAGCAAGCCCAGAAGCACCTGGTACAGGATTTTAAATTCATTAATTCTAAAGAAAGCCTTGATCTTGCTTCAAGGCTTTTTTATAAGATAAATTGTATTCAAGCAAATGATCAGAAAAAAATTGAGAAAGCAAACAAATACATGGTTTATACTACTTTTTTTATGTGTAAAAATAAGTTTGGTTTACGGCCAAAACCAAAAGCCGAACATTGTTTTAATCATTACAGACGATCAAAGTGCAATGCCTTTACGATCTAGTGATAATCAAGAGCAGTCAAGACCTTTTGGATTTAATGGAGACACAAAAGTGTATACTCCTATTATAGATGGTTTAGCAAATAATGGCATTGTGTTTAACAATGCATTTGTTTCTACTGCTATTTGCACACCAAGCAGGTATAGCATATTAACAGGGAAATACGCAGGAAGATCACAAGGAACGAATTTTACAAATAGTTTTCCATTAGGCAAACTCAGTAGAGTTTCCAATAACATTGAATTAGAAGAAAATGTAACAAACCTTCCTAGGCTTTTACAAACAGCTGGTTACAAAACTGCATTTATTGGTAAATCTCATATAATAGATCATCATATTTTAGAAAATTATACAGAAGGCACTAATGGTTTTATGCCTTATGCTAAAACAGCAAATCCTTACAATGCAAGTGTTTCGAGTGCTATTAAATTCAATCATGACAAATGGTCAAACAGAATGAAAGAGTTTGGATTTGATCATGTAAATGCTTTTTATCCAGGAAATTTGCGAGAATTATTTAACAATGATTTAAATGTTCACAATGTTGAATATAAAAATAAAGCAGTTTTAGATTTTATCGAAGATTCTAACGAAGATCCCTTTTTTATTTATTATAGTGAAACCATTCCTCATGGTCCAGAGCCTTATAGAAACGATGGTAGTGGTTATTACGCAGGCTTAGATTCGGATGTAAACATAACAGCAGAAGGTGTTTTACTAAACCAAGATTACACCTATTTACCAACAAGACAACAAATAAAAAATGAAATCAGTGGAATTTCGGGCAAAGATGCAAGACATGCTTGGTTGCGTTGGTTTGACCATGCAGTGGGCGCAGTTGTAGCCAAACTGCAAGCAAAAGGAAAACTAGACAACACTATTATTATCATTACTTCAGATCATGGAGATTTTAACAAATCAAAAGCAACGAACTACGAAGGAGGTATAAAAGTACCCTTAATGGTTTATTGGCCAAATGGAATTAGCAATCCAAGAAGTTATGATGAATTGGTTCAAAACATTGATTTTACCCCCACATTTTTAGATATAGCAGGTGTTGATACTTCAAATATAACGCTTGATGGTAAAAGTTTAAAAAACGTTTTGACAACCAATAGTAACGAGGTAATTCACGACCATTTATTTTTCGAAATGGGCTATTCAAGGGCCATTAGAACTAAAGATTGGAAATATATAACTGTACGTTATCCAGATAAGGTGAACACTCAAATCGCCAATGGCGGAACATTTCCTGGACCTAATGGAACTCAAGTTTCATTACCTTATTACATCCCTAATGTTTCCTTAGGCAGTTTAGCAGCAGCAGCAAATCCTTTATACCACCAAAAAGATCAATTGTTTAACTTGGCAAACGATCCTTATGAAACTCAGAATCTATTTAATACAAATCCAGAAAAAGCAACAGAACTAAGAAATATACTAAGAACAGAACTGCTAGATTTTTCAAATAGACCTTATCAAGAGTTTACAAATACAAGCGTAAGTTTAACCGTTAGTAACGAGGCTACTTCAATTTTAGGTAAAGTTATGGCTGGTTACCAAGGTTGGTTTAACACACCAACAGATGGCTCAGAGCGTAATTGGAATCATTATGAAACAAATATCGGTGGCGTCAAAAAATTTGAGCCAGGATTTACTACTGTAGATTTTTGGCCAGATATGAGTGAAGCTGATGCAGATGAAAAATACGCAACATCTTTTACACACAAAGATGGTTCTGTTGCCAACGTGTTTTCTTCAACCAATGCAAAAACAGTAAATCGTCATTTTAAATGGATGAATGATTATGGAATTGATGGAGTTTTCTTTCAACAATTCGCCTCTAATTTAAAATCTAACAACCCAAAAGGAAGATCTAATGATATTACTGTATTGGATAATATTATAGCTGGTGCAAAAGCAAATAATAATAGATTGGTCAGTATCATGTACGATTTATCTGGTGCCAATGCAACAGGAACCATGGTAAATGATATCAAACAACATTGGCAAGAAATGGCCATTAAACATGGGGTTAATGATAATACCAAAGAGTATGTATTAACTTACCAACAAAAACCTGTAGTAGCACTTTGGGGTGTTGGTTTTAATAGAACTGATAATTATGATTTAGACGATGTACAAGAATTAATTACGTATTTTAAAAACGATCCAACTTATGGTGGCTGTAAAGTTTTATTAGGAGTTCCAAGAAGTTGGAGAACCCTTAATAATGATGCCGTTAATGATGCACAATTACATACAGTTATAAAATCTGCAGATATTATTCATCCTTGGACACCGGGACGATATTCAAATATTGCAGGAATAGATGCCCACAAAAGTATTATTGCAGCAGATAAAGCTTGGTGTGATGCCGAAAACTTACTATATATGCCAGTAGTATTTCCTGGTTTTAGTTGGCAGAATTTAAAAAAGAGTCAAGGAACTACCTCAGATTTAAATAGTATTCCCAGACTAAAAGGAGAGTTTTTATGGAGGCAATTTTACAATGCAATAGATGAAAATGTTTCAACCATTTATGTAGCTATGTTTGATGAAATGGATGAAGGAACTTGTATTTTTAAAGTAGATGATAATCCACCTTCATCAACAGCAAGTCAGTTTACAAATTACGAAGGTTTACCAAACGATTACTATTTATGGTTAACAGGCAAAGCAGGCGAAGCTTTAAGAGGCGAGATTTCATTAACTTCTGCTCAACCCTCCTACCCTAACTTACCTGAAATCACAAATTACTATGTAGATGAGTTTGGTGAAAACACAAATACAGGTACAAGTCCAGGAACAGCACTTAAATTGGTGAAAAATGCATATGACAAAACAGACAATGGTCATACAATTCACATTAATGGTTCAGTTATTCATAATACCAAAATAACAGTACAAAAAAGCATAAATTTTGTAGGAACTAATAATGCAACACTTTCTCCTAATGGGAACAAAGTAGGAACAGATCGTTTATTTCATATTAGCAAAGCAGGTTTAAATGTTAATTTTTCAGACATTATTTTTAAAGGAAATAAAGAATCTTCTATAAATGGCGGTGCCATTAATATGAATGCAAATTCTAATTTAACCTTCACCAATTGTGTTTTTGATGATAATTCTACTGGAGGCATTGATAAAGATGGAGGTGGTTTATTTTTTAGTGAAGGAAACGTTACCATTACCAACAGTATATTCAAAAATAATTTAGCGAGAGGCAATGGTGGTGCAATTAGTGGTTCTGGAGATGGAATTGCAACAATAACTGGTACGTTGTTTTTCAATAATCAAGCGATTAATGTGAACAAAACAGATGGGAATGGAGATAGAGCAAGAGGTGGTGCCATAGATATATATGGTGATGGTAGAAAAGTAATTATGTCTAAAAATACATTTTACAACAACACAGCAACCTATCAAGGAGGAGGATTATTCTTTGCAGGTCTTAATAAAGAAAGTGCTTTAGAAAACATCACAGTTTTTGAGAATAAAGTTAGTTTAACCTCAAAAGCCACTGCAAAAGCAGGAGGTGTCCGAATTGAAGGTGAAAGAGTTTTTGAAATTAAAAATAGTTTAATTTATGGCAATAGCTTAGGCGATGCAACAAATGCTTCATCTGATATTAATATAGCAGCAGCTGTAAAATTAAATTATATAAATTCATTGTCTGGTGTTTCAAAAGGATTTGGAGCAGATGATATTTATAACAGTTCAAAATTGAATGCAAATTTAACCTCATCAAACTTGCGTTTTAATGCAACTACTGGTCAAGTTGAATTTGATTTGGCTGGAAATGGAGACGACACTCCTGTAGATTTTGGGTCTGATGGAAATGATGCAGGTGCTTGGGATTCAATGCATGTTTTATCTACAGAGGATAACCAAATTAGTACAGATCATTTTACAGTTCATTATACGAAAACCAATAAAAGTATCACTATTTTCACATCAATAGATTCATCTATGAATGTTACCATTTACAATATGAATGGTGCTGAAATTAAGAAAGAAAAAAACATTAATGCAAAGCAACCCATTAATATAAATTATTTAACCAAAGGAGTTTACATATTAAATGCAACAGCAAATGGAAAATCGTTTACAAAAAAATTCATTCTATACTAACACTAAAAAAAGTATTCACCTTTTCTTAGGTTTTTTCTTTTTAGTACAAACAGGTATAATAGCTCAAAATATAAATATTGAGGGAACTATTTTAGATGAAAATAAAAACACCATACCCTATGCTGCTATTGGTATTGTTGAAAAATCTATTGGTACCTCAAGTAATGATGATGGTGTTTTTTTTCTAAAACTAACTAGCCTAAACTTATCAGACACATTAACAGTCTCTTCTATAGGATTTAAAAGCTATAAAATTGCGGTAAAAGATTACATCAATAAAAAAGAAAAAACCATAATTTTAGTAGAAGATGTGGTTTCATTAGATGAAATTACAATTACCAATGTAAAGCCAAACTTTTATGTAAAAAAAGCGCTTAGAAATATTCGAAAAACAAGTTTAGATTCTTACCATCAACTTTCTATACTGTATAGAAGGTTTTCTACAGAAAACTATACTCCACGTTTTTTAGTAGAACAATATATAAATGTTTTGGATAAAGGGCTTACACTCCCTTCTTTTGAAGAAATACAAGTGGTAGAAAACAGAAAATCTGCGGATTACAGATTTGTGAAAAAGAAACAAAATTTTCATGCAGTGGCTATGATTGCCAAACAAAATCCACTGAGAAAAGATTTCTACGCAAATGATTATAAATGGGAAATCAAAGATTATTCTTCGTACGATGGTGAAGAAATTGCTATTCTAGAAGGTATAATGAAAGGAAAGCCAGCAAACTGGGTAAGATTATTTATTGGGGTTGAAACTTACGGAATCTATAAATTAGAAAAATCTCATTTAAACGCCGTTTATATTTACAAAAAGAATCAAGATGGTAAACTATATTTAAGCTACCACAATAGAGAATATAAATCTAAAGAACCTATAAGTCCTTATTATAGAAAACTTATGAAATTAAAAACAAGTAAGATGGATGTTTCGTACAGGCACGAAGCGATCGTTCTTGGTATTGAAACGAAATGGAAAAATATAGACATTAGGTCAAATGCATTAAAAAATAGAACAGACATGGGCGATTATACAATTCCATATCGAAAAGATTTTTGGAAAAATTTAAGCATGCCTCCAGACTCTAAATTCTACCTCGATAATAAAAAAGGATTGGAAGCCATATTTGGGGTGCCCTTAGAAAAGCAATACCAACCAGCAAATTAAATCAGTTGCTATTTTTATTTTATAAAAATTAAATAAATAGTATTTTTTTTAATTAAATTAACAAAAATTAACAAAAAATTAATGCTTTATTAATCAACTCTCTTTTTTTTGTATAAAATATTTTTACTCTAAATAAATCAATCAACTTTGAAAATATGAAGAAAAAGAATTTAATTTTATTACTTCTGTTTTTTCCAATAGTAATTTTTTCTCAAACAAGAATCATTAAAGGAAACGTGAAAGATCTAAAAACAGGCTCTCCAATACCAGGAGTTGCTATTATACTAAAAACAACACAATTTGGTAGTTATACAGATTTCGATGGTAACTTTGAAATAGATTTAAAAGGAAGAGAAACAGGTACACTTATTTTTAATTATTTAGGGTATGTTACCAAAGAAGTTTCTTTTAACAAAACATCAGGTATTTTAAGTGTTGTTATGGAAGCATCAATCGAACAATTAGAAGAAATTGTGGTAACAGCATTAGGTATTAAAAGAGAGAAAAAGTCATTATCGTATTCAACTCAAAAAGTAGATACAGAAGATATGACTGAAGCGAGAACCTCTAATTTTTTAAATGGCCTGTCAGGGAAAGCAGCAGGAGTTCAAATTGTAAATTCATCAACACCAACTGGGTCTACAAGAGTCATTATTAGAGGGCTTACATCTATAACAGGAAACAACCAACCTTTATACATTATAGACGGTATACCACTAGATAGTTCTCCAGGAGATGGAGGTGTTTCAGTATGGAATGAAGGTGACGATATTGACCTTGGAAGTCCAATTTCTACAATAAATCCAGACGATATAGAATCTATTCAAGTGTTAAAAGGAGCAAATGCTTCAGCTCTTTATGGCTCTAGGGCGTCTAATGGTGTTATCTTAATAACCACCAAACGTGCTAATAAATCTAAAAGTAAAATTAATGTAGAAGTGAATTCAAATTTTGCAGTAACTTCAAATAGAGAGTATCCTTTTTACCAATATGCTTATGGAGCTGGTGAAAATGGAAGAACAGCTTTAAATGCAGGGCGTTTAGATCAAACTACAGGATTACCAGTGGTTGGATCCTATAGAAGAGCTTATGGCATGCCTTTCTTAGGGCAACAAGTACTCGATTACAATGGCTCAGTTGGAACCTATCAAGCCAATACAAACAATGTTAAAGAATTGTATAAAACAGGTAGTGTATCTACCAATACATTTGCAATAATTAGAGCTACAGATAAAAGTAGATTGCGCTTTTCGTACTCAAATACACTTGGTGATCACGTAATTGAAAGAATGGAGCAAATAAACCGAAATAATGTGGCACTTCGTTTCTCTCAAGACATTTCAGATAAACTGAAATTAAATTCAACATTAATTTATGTAAACCAAAGAGTAGACAATAGAATGTACAGAAATGGTAGTGAAAGAAATCCTGCTAACAATTACATGTACATTACACCTAACATGTCTCGTGCGAATTTATTCCCATATAAAGACTCAAATGGAGATGCTTTTAATTATGAAGGACCTTTTAACAATCCTTATTGGAATATCTATGAAAACACAAATCAAGACATCACAAATAGAGTTGTTGCTAATTTAACATTAAACTGGGATATCTTAAAAGGATTAAAGCTAACAGCTAGGGCTAATGGTGTTTTAAATAAAGTAGATCGATTAGAATTTAACAACGTAGGTGCTGCATTTGATCCTAATGGATTGTATAGAGAAATTGATGTGAATAGACAAAATTGGAATTACGAGGCAATTTTAAACTATACCAAAAGATTCAATAATCTATCTATTGTTTCTTTATTAGGAGTGAATAAGTTTGATTTAAGAACTACAGGAACAAGGCAAACAGCGATTTCTCTTTTACAAAGAGATATTATGAGTTTGGCAAATGGAGATGAATTTGCTCCTATCATTTATCTTCCAAATAATAAAACTATCAATTCTATATATTCATCTATATCAGCAGGATATAAAGACACGTATTATATAGATCTTACTGCAAGAAACGACTGGTCATCAACATTACCTTCAAACAATAACTCTTATTTTTATCCATCTATTGGAGCAACTACAATTTTCACCAAGTTTATCCCTAGAAATAGAATCTTAACTTTTGGTAAAATTAGGGCATCTTATGCTCAAGTAGGTAATGATACAGGCTTTGATCAAATTATAAATAACTATATAGAAGGAGGTAATTATAATAATACACAATGGCTACAATTGCAGCAAACAAGAAAAAATTTAGAATTAAAACCTGAATTAACCTCATCTACAGAATTTGGACTTGAAACAAAATTGTTTAATAATAAGGTTTCTTTGGATGCAACTTTTTATAGATCATCAACAAATAATCAAATTATTCCAGTTCAAGTAACCCCAACATCTGGTTTTATCTCTAAAATTGTAAATGCAGGTGAAATACAAAATGAAGGAATCGAGTTATTCCTTTCTGCCAAAATATTTGATAAAAGATTTAAATGGCAAACCGATATAAACTGGTCTACCAACGAAACTACAGTGGCCTCTTTAGTAGGAGGTGTAGATCGATTATTAATGAGGAACTATTTTAATGTAGGGGTGTATGCAGAGGCAGGAGAACCTTTTGGTAATATTAGGGGAAATGCCCAAGCAAGAGATCCAGAAACAGGTACTCCATTGGTTTTACCAAATGGAAGAGTGCTCTTTGAAAGTGATCAATTATTAGGAAATGCCCAACCAGATTGGATTGGAAGTTTAAGAAATTCTTTTTCTTATAAAGGATTTAGCCTTAATTTTTTACTAGATGTGAAAATGGGTGGAGATATGTATTCTGCCACAATGATTAAAGCTGTAAATCACGGAATACACGCAACTACAATGGAAGGTAGAGATGAATGGTTAATGTCGTCCATAATCTTAGGTGAAAATAACAATGAAAGGCAAGGTAGAGGTTTGTTTGGAAATGATTATGCAGATGCTGACCGCGTAAAAGGTGCAATATATGAAGGCGCTGCATTAGGCGTACAAGACGCAAATGGAAATTGGGTTGCAGAAAGAGATGCGAATGGAGAAATTGTCTATTCACAAAGATGGTTAAACCCTCAATTAAAAGGTTTTGATGGCCTTCAAAATCAATCAAGACACGTATATGATGCGTCTTTTGTAAAATTAAGAGAAGTTGTATTTGGTTACACGTTTCCAAAAAGCATTATAAACCAAATGAAATACATAAAAAACATGAAGTTATCTATTATAGGTAGAGACCTTTGGACAATTTATAGAAATACTCCACAAGGTATAGATCCAGAGGCTGGTACTACCACAGGTAATGGTCAAGGTATAGAGTTTGGTTCTTTTTTACCAACAAGAACTATTGGGTTTAATTTAAAATTAAGATTCTAATATATGAAAACTAAAAAACAAAATAACAAGTTAAAATTGGTTGCACTTGTACTTTTACTTTCATTTTCTTGTACAAATAAGTTTGAAGAAATAAACACGAATGAGTTTATATTTTTTGAAGCCAGTCCAGAAGAGCTATTCGCAGGAGTGGTGAAGAATACATTAGATCTGGTTGGAGGCACCTTGAATGATCAAATGTACAATACCTATGCAAGTTATTATGGAGGAAAAGGTGGTCAATTCAATAGATCTTTCTTTCAAGAGCAAGGCTTAGATAATTTTTGGAAAACATTCTATGTGAATATTTTACAAAACAACCAAGATATTATAGACAATTATGAAAATAATCCTGACTTTAAAAACAGAGTATATATTGCTAAAATTTGGAAAAGCTACGTGTACTCTATTTTAGTTTCTACATTTGGTCCTGTACCTTACGAAGAGGCTTTAAAAGGATTAAATTCTGCTAAATACGATTCAGAAGAGTTTATATATATAAACATATTAAAAGAATTAAAAGAAGCTGCCGAAAATATGGATGTTGTTGGAGATGCCCTTGAGCAAGACCCGCTATTTGATGGAGATAATAACAAATGGAAAAAATTTGCAAACACACTACGTTTAAAAATTGCCTTAAGAATCTCTGAAGGGTTTCCTACTTTAGCACAACAACATGGCATTGAGGCTATGGCTAATGAAGCAAATTTAGTAAGCTCTAATGCAGACAATGCTACAATGAAATGGGGTTTAGAGCAAGAAAATTGGTCATTTAATTATAGAAGATATGTTTTTGTACAAGCAAATGAAGATGTAGTTCCTTACATGAATTTTCATTTTATTTTAAATTTAAAAACCTATAAAGACCCTAGATTAACTGCTTTGGTTGAACCTTCTTCTCAGCCTCTTACCATTAGACATGATGTTTTTAAATCTGGATCAACAACAGATTTAATTACAGTAGAATATGACCTTCCTTATTTTGGAAGACCTTTAGGTGGTAATGATGCTGTAGATGGATGGGCACTAGATTTTAATGAAAATATATTAAATGGCCTACCAAATAGAAGGTATAGCAGACCAAAATTAGACTTATTTATGGCTCCAGATATGGTTTACAACATTATAACTTTTGCTGAAACCAATTTTATTAAAGCGGAAGCACAATTAAAAGGTTGGGGAGGTTCTAAAACCGCAGAACAATATTATTATGATGGCATAGATGCTTCCTTTGCTCAATATGGATCTACAGGAGTAGCTGAATACAAGGATAGAGATGGTATAAAATGGGGTACTTCAAGCACAGGTGATCGAGGATTATTTGGTGTTGTTACTAGTGGTATTTCTACTGACCCTTTAGATAAAATTATAAGACAAAGATGGTTAGCAAGTTACAATCAAGGACATGATATGTGGTGTGTTCAAAAAAGAACCAGAATTTTACCATTAATAGATCAGTTTGGACCAGATGGTGCAACAGGTTTAGATTATGCACCATTAGCAGAAAGAATGATTTACCCTCCTTTGGTTGAAGGAAGTTTAAATAATGAAGCATTACAAGACGCAATAAATACTTTGGGGGGCAATACCCTTTTTACACCGCTAAAAATGAATAAATCATACACACCTACAGTTTGGGAAAACCTAGTACCCGAATTTAACCAAGATTTTGCTATCTATGGCGACTCAGAAGATGACCTTATTGCTGCTGGTATAACTTATAAAATCATTTAAAATGAAAATATTTAATAAACATAACCTTTTACTATTTATTTCTTTTCTTATAGTTTTCTTTTCCTGCACTGAAGATGATATTGTAACAGGAGAAGGTGGTCTCTTAGACTACACAATTCCTATTGAACCTGTAGTTTCAGATTACACAGTAGGTGCACAATATACCACTTTTGGAAGAAGAAACACTGTTCCAGAAGAACCTAGCATAGGTATTTATAATGGAAATATAGGAGATCCTGCTGTTTATGAAGAACATGTGAAACAAGCTCAAACTGCTGGTATAGATTTCTTTATTTTCAATTTTAGATCTGCAAATAATCAGGCCCAAAATGATCAAGATGTAACTTTTATTAATGGTCTTCAATCGGCAACTAATGCACAAGATATAAAATTTGCGCTTTCTTACAATTTTGGTAACATGGGGTTAAATAATAATAGTAGAATTGAGGCAAGAGGATTAGTACAACGTTTTATTGATGACTTTAAATTAATGATTCCTTATTTTAATCAACCCAACTACATGAAAGTAGATGGTAAAAATGTAGTTTATTTATTAAATAGTCATAATCTTCATTCAGATGATAATGCTGCATTATACCAACAAATGAGAGCAGAATTATCTGGTTTAGGAGTAGAGCTTTATCTTATAGGCATGCAAAATGACTGGTCTCCCACTTTAAGATTTGACTTTAGGTTTGTAAATGGTGTAGATGCTGTAACACACAATACGTATGCAACAATAAATAGAAATTTTTACGATAGACTTGAACAGTTTCACAAATTGGTAGACCTAGCTTTTCAATACCATAAAGAAACTTGGTTGGATTATAATATTGAATACATACCTACTATTTCTCCTTCGATTAATATTTCAATAATAAATCCCGGTAGTAATCTTTTTGTAATTGATAAAAAAGAAAATTGGTTTAGAGACTTTTGTAATGTTGCAAGAAGGGCCTCTGGTACAAATAAAATTATTCTTATAGACTCTTTTAATGACTGGAACAGAGGAACTCAAATAGAATCTGCAAACACTTATTCAGATCAGTATTTAAATATTGTTAAAGAAGAGTTCAAAACAAACTAATTCCAAGACATTGTTATCAATTTAAAACTAGTAAATGAAGTCTATCATAAATTACCTGAAAGTATTTGTACTTTTACTTTCTTTTTCTTCATGCTTTAGTGGTAAAGAAGCAAGCACATCAAAATTTGAAAATACTGATAGTTTTAACAATAATATTGAAGGTAAAATTCTTGCAGGCTATCAAGGTTGGTTTAATGCTGTAGGCGATGGTTCTGGTTTAAAGTGGAAGCATTATGGAAACAAAGGTGCTTTTAAGCCTGGAAGCGCTTCCATAGATTATTGGCCAGATTTAAAAGAATTTGATAACGATGAAAAATATAAGACTTCTTTTACCCACAAAGATGGAAAACCTGCTTATGTATTTAGTTCTGCAAACCCAAAAACTGTAGATCGCCATTTTAAATGGATGAAAGATTACAATATTGATGGTGTCTTTGCACAACGTTTTGTAGTAGGATTAACAAGAGGTCAAAAAAGAACAGACAATTATAATACTGTTTTTGACAATTGTTTTAATGCTGCTAAAAAAAACAATAGACTGCTAAGTTTAATGTACGATTTATCAGGCTCAAATGATAAAAACGTAGTAGAAACCACAAAAAACGATTGGAAACAATTAGTACAAAGGTATGATTTAAACAATCCTAAAAATCCAAATGTTTTAACTTATAAAGGAAAAGCAGTGGTTTCTATTTGGGGCGTAGGTTTTAAAAATCGAAAATATACTTTAGAGAACATTATAGAGCTTATCGATTTTTTTAAAAATGATTCTAAATATGGTAACTGTGTCGTTCTTTTAGGAGTTCCAACAAATTGGAGATTACTGCAAAAAGATGCTACATCAAATCCTAAATTACACGAAGTAATTAAAATGGCAGATATTGTTCATCCTTGGACTCCTGGAAGATATAGAACATTAAAACAAGTTGATAATCATAAAATAAAATATACTATACCAGATAAAGCATGGTGTGATGCAAATAATTTATTATACATGCCTGTTGTGTTCCCTGGTTTTAGTTGGTATAATCTTAAAAACGGTAAAGATAAATTAGATAAAATACCACGTTTAAATGGAGCTTTTCTTTGGAATCAATTTTTCAATGCAATTGATTCAGATGTAAAAACAATTTATGTAGCCATGTTTGATGAGATTGATGAAGGAACAGCAATATTTAAAGTATCTGATAATCCACCAATTGGCGAAAGTCCATTTTTAACTTACAAAGATATGCCATCTGACTTCTATTTATGGTTAACAGGACAAGCAGGTAAAATGTTACGCAAAGAAATTCCATTAACAAAAACGCGACCAAATTATACAAAGAAAAAGTAATAATTACTCTGTAAAATGAAGCGAAAAAAAAACCATTTTAATTCTATATTGTTAAATAGTTTAGCAATTTTTATTTTCATTGTTACGTCTTGTTCTACTAATCAGACAATAAAAATAGACAATGTACAATATGTAGATCCACAAATTGGCGGTGTCGCTCCTTTTTTACAGCCTACAAGAACACGTATACATTTGCCAAATTCTATGGTAAGAATGTATCCAGAAAGAGACGATTATAGAGACGATCAAATTACTTCTTTTCCTTTAACTACTAGAAAGCATAGGTCAGATTTACTTTTTAACATTCTACCAGTTTCTGGTGATATTCTAGAAAATGAAATACCTATTTCTGCTTGGGATCAAGAACTAGAAATTGCACATCCTTACTACTACTCTACTTGGTTAGAAGATTATAATATTATAACAGAATTTACTCCTGCTACACAATCAGGCATTTTTAGATTTACCTATCAAAATAACGATACTAGAAAATTATATTTAAGTGATTTATCTGGCGATGATTGGCAATTGAATGCAGACGGCTCTTTAACTGGAACTGAATCTTTTGAGGGAATGAAAGCCTTTGTCTACGCAAAAATGGACACTATAGGGACTTTTACAACTGCCAAATTAGAAGATGAAAAAATAAATTCATGGATTTCGTGGAGTGATAAAAATATAAAACAAGTACAATTTAAATATGGTTTATCCTTTATAAGTATAGCCCAAGCAAAGAAAAATTTAGAGGGAGAAATTCCAGATTTTGATTTTGAAAATATCAAAAGTAAAGCCCATGAAAGTTGGTCTAAAATAATGAATCAAATAGAAGTTGAAGGAGGTAAAGAAGCTTACAAAAGAACTTTTTATACAGCCTTATATCGTTCTTACGAAAGAATGATAAACATTACAGAAGACGGAAGATATTATAGTGGTTATAATAACCAAATTCATGAAGATGAGCAAGATTTCTATGCAGATGACTGGGTTTGGGATACGTTTTTAGCATTACATCCTTTACGATATATTTTACAACCAGAAATGGAATCAGATATGATGGCTTCGTATGTAAGAATGTACGAACAATCTGGTTGGTTACCACAATTTCCTCAAATCCATGGAGACGCACGTCCAATGAATGGTTTTCATTCTACCATCATGTTGTTAGATGCTTATCGAAAAGGAGTAACTAATTTTGATGCTGAAAAAGCGTTTGAAGCAATGAAAAAAAATGCTTTAGAAGGCAGTATGATTCCTTGGACTATGGGAAAACATGCACCTCTTGATAAACTTGCATTAAAACTTGGTTATTTTCCAGCCTTACACCCTGGGGAAAAAGAAACTGATTCAAAAGTAGATGATTTTGAAAAAAGACAAGCTGTCGCAGTTACTTTAGCACAAGGTTATGATGACTGGGCTTTAGCTGAATTTGCAAAAGAATTGGGCAAAAAAGAAGATTACAAATACTTCTCTAAAACAGCTAAAAATTACAAAAATTTATATTGGAAGGAAAAAGGATTTTTTATGCCAAAAGACGCCAATGGAAACTGGATTGATATCGACCCAAAATTTGATGGTGGAATGGGTGGTAGAGATTATTATGACGAAAATAATGGTTGGACATACTTATGGAATGTACAGCAAGATATTTTAGGACTGCAAGAATTAATGGGTGGTAGAAAAACGTTTGAAGAGCGCTTAGATCAACTGTTTAGAGAAGATTTGGGCAGATCTACCTATGCCTTAAACGCACGTTTTCCAGATTTTACAGGAATTGTAGGTCAATATTCTATGGGAAATGAACCCAGTTTTCA
>CBFHJN010000026.1:0-19473 GCA_965655805.1 Flavobacteriaceae bacterium | reverse complement strand
TAACCTCAATTTGGTTTTTCATTCCTAATTCTTCCGAAGCATTCATGGCCCAATGAACTCCCATCCCATAGGAAACAATCGTTAAAGTCTCCGTGTTTTCTTGCTTCCATATTTCTTGTAAAACCCAGGCTTTTCCAAACGGCAATACATAATCTTCACTTGGTTCAATTGATGTTGCGCCTTTAGTTCCTGGCACTTTACTCCAATACAAACCTTTATGTTCTAAAATCACTACCGGATTTGGATCGTAATATGCGGCTTTCATCAAGCCTTTTAAATCGGCTCCATTACTTGGATAAGCAATTTTAATACCACGAATATTGGTTATCACACTTTCAACAGAAGACGAGTGATACGGTCCACCACTGCCATAAGCTCCAATTGGAACACGTAAAATCATACTAACTGGCCATTTTCCATTACTCAAGTAGCAACTTCTACTAACCTCTGTAAACAATTGATTTAGTCCAGGCCAAATATAATCGGCAAACTGTACCTCAACAATGGGCTTTAATCCAACGGCACTCATTCCTACGGTTGAGCCCACAATAAATGCCTCTTGAATTGGCGTATTAAAAACCCGAGTATCACCAAATTTTTGGGCTAAAGTTGCCGCTTCTCTAAACACACCTCCTAATCTACCACCTACATCTTGTCCGTAAAGTAAACATTCTTTGTGTTTTCGCATTAATTCTTCAACGGCAAATAAGGCACAATCCACCATAACCACTTTTTCAGCCCCTTTTGGTGAGCGTTCACCTTGTTCTTCAGTTATGGGTGTAGGTGCAAAATCGTTGGTGAATAAATCTTCTGGTTTTGGGTCTTCAGCTTTTAGTGCTTTTTCAAAGTCCTGCTGAACTTTTTCTTTTACGGAATTTTCAATAGATTCAACTGCGTCTAAAGAAAACCCATTATCCAACAACTGTTGTTTAATTACTGGGTAAGGATCACGAGATCTAGCTTCCTCCAAATCATCTCGATACCATTCCATTCTTACACCCGATGTATGGTGATTTAGCAAAGGAACCTTGGCATGTATTAAAAACGGTCGTCGTTCTGTACGGATTGTTTTGATGACTTTTTGGACAGCTTCATAACTTTCAATAAAATTGGCACCATCAATGGAAATAGCTTCTAATCCATTAAATCCTTTGGCATATTCAAAAGCATTTTGTGCTCTAGTTTCCGCAGCATTTGCCGAAATATCCCAACCGTTATCCTGTACTAAAAATATAATGGGCATCTGTTTTAATGCAGCCATCTGGAAGGCTTCGGCAATTTCACCTTCCGTAACCGATGCGTCTCCAAGAGAACAAACAGTAATCGGTTTTAGAGATTCTTCTTTATCGTTCTGAACGACGTTCGAATTGGTTAATCCGTGTTCCTCAATGTATTTCATACCCATAGCAACGCCTGTTGCTGGAATAGCTTGCATTCCCGTAGCAGACGATTGGTGTGGTATTTTGGGTTTATCAGCATCCTTCAAACTTGGGTGTGAATAATAGGTTCTTCCTCCCGAGAATGGATCCTCTTTTTTAGCTAATAATTGTAACATTAAATCGTAAGGCTGTAAGCCAAACGATAATAACATGGCATCATCTCTATAATAAGGAAACGCGTAATCTTGTGGTAATAACTGCATTCCTAAAGCAACCTGAATGGCCTCATGACCTCTAGATGTGGCATGCACATATTTGGACACTTGCTTAAAATTAGCCTCATACAGTTCTGCCATAGATTTGGCTGTACACAATGTTGAAAAACCTTTTTTAAGTATATCTTTATTTACAGAACTCATATTTTCGTTTTTTTTGGCGTTACCCTTAAGGGTCGGGCTTTTCGCTAAATCTTTTTTTCTTGTCATTGATGTAAAATTGCAAAAAGCAATTTCACTCCAACTGACGTAAAAAAGGATACCGCTTCAATCCCTAACGCGAAATATTTTTAAATTTTTCTATCTACATCAAATTGCTCAAAGTAGTCTGCAACCCTTCTTACAAAACTACCACCTAAAAAGCCATCAACAACACGATGATCAAAAGAAAGCGATAAATACATCATACTGCGTATCGCAATTTCATCGCCTTTTTCAGTCTCGATAACTTCAGCACGCTTCTTAATAATTCCGAGTGCCAAAATTGCCACTTCCGGCTGATTGATGATTGGTGTTCCCATAACACTGCCAAAGGTTCCTACATTAGAAATCGTGAAGGTGCTTCCTTTTATATCATCACCTGCCAATTTATTCTCTCTAGCTTTATTTGCTAATTCATTAACATTTTCTGCTAATGCCTTTAAATCCTTGGTATCTGCATTTTTCACAACAGGAACAATCAAATTTCCACTAGGCAAAGCCGTTGCCATACCAATATTAATATCTTCTTTTACGATGATGTTATTACCATCTACAGACGCATTGATATTTGGGAAATCTTTGACAGCTTTGGCTACTGCTTCCACAAATAATGGTGTAAAGGTTAAGCGCTCTCCATATTTTTCTTGAAATGCTTTTTTATTCGCGTTTCGCCAGTTGACCATATTGGTTAAATCGGCTTCTACATAGGCCGTAACATGAGGTGATGTGTGTTTGGAATACACCATATGATCGGCAATCATTTGGCGCATTCTGTCCATTTCTATGATTTTCCCTTTACCTTTATCGAAGGTTAATTGTGGAATTCTATAAGCCGTTGGATCTTGCCCTACCGCTTGCGCAAACTTGTATGGCCTACCATCTTCTATATAATTGAATACATCACTTTTTCGTAATCTGCCTTCGTTTCCAGTAGCTGGAATACGTGCCAATTCTTCGTAACTTATATGATGTTCTTTAGCTATTTTAATAATTAATGGCGAAAAGAACTTGTTAGAATTTGAAACTGAAAATGAAGTTGATTGAGATTCCTCGTTTTTACTCGGAATGATAACTTGCTTCTTTTTTAGTTCATTTTGTAGTCTATGAGATACTTCGTTATCACTCTGAATGACAGGTTCTTTTGTAGAGTCTGAAGCTTCTCCTGAAAGTTCAAGAACAGCAATCACCTCACCAACTGAAACCACATCTTTAGCCTTAAACATGGTTTTTACCAATGTTCCAGAAGCTGGAGCAGGCACTTCATTATCTACTTTATCGGTTGCTACTTCCAGAATAATATCACCTTCTTCAAAGCTGTCACCTTCTTTTATCAACCAATTGATAATGGTTCCTGCTGTAATACTTTCGCCCATTTTGGGCATTAACAATTCTCGCGTATGCGAGAATCTCTTTTCATCACTCATTTCTTAATTTATTAAAATTTAAGTTCCAATTCATGCTTAAATCCATCCAATTTGGATTTATTTCTTCTATCAACTTTATTTTCCAATCTCTTTTCCATTTCTTGAATTGTTTCTCTCTAATTTCTGCTTTTTTAGCATCTTTATATTCTTCGAGATAAACCAACTTATCACAATTATATCTAGCGGTAAAAGATTTTGAATATATTTTTAACTTATGTTCTTTTACTCGTTCTTCAATAGCATCTGTTACGCCTATATAAATAACACCATAAGGTTTGTTTGACATGATATAGACATACCAAAGACTCATTTCTTTTAATTTTAAGATTCCTGCCTACGAAGGAAGTTGGCTCCTTCTGTAATACTTTCGCCCATTTTGGGCATTTTTAAATCGAATTTCGACATTTTTTATTTATTCTATCATTGCGAGCGAAGCGTGGCAATCTCATGATTGAGATATCTTCACTTCGTTCGGAAGGACGTTTATTTATTTTTAAAGGTTTCCCTTAATGTTTTGTATGCTTCCTCTTGTGTTGGTAACTCCTTTGGCACTTCTCGTAAAGGTTGCACTTCTTGTAAACTTTCATGACAATCGGTTGGTAGCTGCTGATATAATTGTGTGCCTTTTGTTTTCCAGGTAATCATGTCATCACTAACTTCTTTCATAACTTTTGCAGGATTCCCAACAACTAAACTTCGTTTTGGTATTTTGGTTTCTGCTTTTACAAAAGCCATAGCTCCAACTATTGATTCATCTCCAATTTCAGCATCATCCATAATAACCGAATTCATCCCAATCAAACAATTTCTACCCAAATTCGCGCCATGAATGATAGCGCCATGTCCAACATGTGCGCTTTCTTTTAATGTGATGGATTTTCCTGGAAACATATGAACTGTACAGTTTTCCTGCACATTGACACCATCTTCTAAAATAATTTGTCCCCAATCGCCACGAATGGCAGCTCCAGGACCTATATAACAGTTTTTACCAATAATGACATTGCCAGTAACGGCAGCCAAAGGATGCACGAAACTAGATTCGTGAACAACTGGAATATAACCTTTGAATGAATATATCATACTTTTTAATTATGTCATTGCGAATTCAAAGGTTGTGAAAATCTCTTTAAAAGATTCTTCGCTTTGCTCTGAATGACAAGTTATTTATACGTTTGCAACTTCTCTTTAGTAAATTCTGAAAGCACCAAACGACCACTTGTTGCTGCACGTTCAGCTAACAAGTCATCCCAATTATCTGTTCCATTCCAGAACACTTTTTTCATTTCTGTCATGGCTTCTGGATTATAAGTGCATAAATGCTCGGCTGTTATTTTAACGGCTTCATCCAATGCTTCTGTATTTTCATAAACCTGCGCAAACAAGCCTTTTTGTTTGGCCCAATCTGCTGGATAAAACGTGTTGGCATCAATAGCAATTTGACTCATAGCACTTAATCCCATTTTACGCTCAATGGCTGGCCCTACAACAAATGGTCCAATACCTATATTTAGTTCGCTCAATTTAATGGCTGCAAATTTGGTTGCCATACAATAATCGGTGGAAGCTGCTAACCCAACGCCTCCACCAACAGTTTTACCTTGAATACGACCAATGATAAACTTTGGACATTTACGCATAGCGTTAATCACGTTTGCAAAACCTGAAAAGAATACTTTTCCGGTTGCTTCATCATTAATATTTATTAATTCATTGAAGCTGGCACCTGCACAAAATGTTCTATCACCTCCACTTTTAAGTACGATTACTTTAATGGCGTCATTTTTACCAGCATCTGTTATTATTTGCGCTAATTTTGCGAGTATATCTCCAGGTAGGGAATTGTGTGCAGGATGAAAAAATTCAATATATCCTACTTCGTTAACTATGTCCAACTTTACATAAGGGTTAATCATATTTATATATTTTGTCATTCCTGCTTTCGCAGGAATCTATTTTGTTTTTTATCTTTTATTGAGACCTCTCGACTGCGCTCGAGGTGCCATTTAGTTTAAATTTATATCAATCCGAATTGCTCGAAATGGTGATTAAGGTGTTTTCGCTCTAACAAATACGATTCATACTTATTTAATTCACCAAACACCAAGTTTTTCAATTTAGCATCTGGATGGGCTTTGAAAAATTCTAAATACTTTTCTCTTTGCGCTTTGAATTTTTCGATGGATGTTTCCAAATCAGGATATTTTAAATCGGCTAATACATCTTTTTCTAATTGTGGAAACTGACTGTTCTTCGGAAATTCATCATAGTTGTATAAACTTGCGTGTACTTTTTCCAATATTTTTTCTGGCGTTGCAATTTCAAAATCTTGAATCTCACCAGACGCAATTTTATAAGTATATTCCAAATGTTCAATCATGTGTTGAGGCGTCATAATTCCCCATTTTGGTTTAGAATTTTCAGAAAGTTTAGATAAACAGTCTTCAATTTTAGCTTCGTTCATCTCCACAAAGGTTTCTTGTTTCTTTTGAACCATGGTTAAAATAGTAGCCACTGCAACTAAAGGACTGTCTTTATCAGTTTTTTCACTTTCAGGTCTATTCTCAAAATTGGCATCAAACACTTCTACATGCCATTTAACAATACCACTTGGATGTTCCGTTGAAGCCACATCACGATCTACTTTTTGCTTACAGGTCAATCGCACATAAATGGTGTCGTTGTGATACAAAGGTCGTAGAAATCGGATACTATCTAATCCATAGTTTGCGGCGACTGGACCTTTATTAGGATACACAAATAAACCTGCTGCTGCTGAAATGATAAAATAGCCATGCGCTGTTCTTTTTTCAAAGATACTGCCATCTAAAGAGGTGATATCTGTATGCGCATAAAAGTGATCCCAAGTGAGATTGGCAAAGTTGATGATATCCGTATCAGTCAACGTCCGATTGTGCGTTTTGAGTGACATGCCTGGTTGAATGTCTTCCCAATGGTATTTAAAAGGATGCTGTTCTGCTTCTTTATATTTTGCATTTTGCTGATAGATGCCAGTAATTTCAGTAATGGTGCTTGGCGAACCTTGAATAGCAGTACGTTGTAAATAATGTTTAATACCACGCATACCTCCCATTTCTTCACCTCCTCCAGCTCGTCCTGGACCACCATGAACCAAATTAGGTAATGGCGAACCATGACCAGTACTTTCTTTAGCACTTTCTCTGTTGAGCACTAATATTCGTCCGTGATGACTAGCTGCATTCACGACGTAATCTTTAGCAATTTTATCGTTGTTAGTAGCGATTGAGGAGACCAAAGATCCTTTCCCCATTTGAGCTAACGTGATAGCTTCATCTAAATTTGTGTAAGGCATAATGGTACTTACAGGACCAAAAGCTTCGGTTTCGTGTACTGATAAATTTTCAAAAGGACGATCTTCACGTAATAAAATAGGACTTAAAAAAGCACCTTTTTTAGCATCAGCTCCAATAGTTTCAATTTTATCTAGGTCGCCATATACTATACTTGCTGTTTTGGCCAGTTCCTGAACACGATCTCTAACTTCTGTCACCTGATCTTTACTTACCAAAGCTCCCATTCGAACCTCTTTTAATCGCGGGTCTCCAATGGTGACTTTATCCAGCGCTTTACCTAAAGCTATTTGAACGTCTTCAACACGATCTTCAGGTACAATAATCCTGCGGATTGCTGTACATTTCTGACCACATTTAACCGTCATTTCATTTCTGACTTCTTTGATAAACAAGTCGAATTCTGGCGTTCCAGGAATAGCATCTTCACCTAAAACAGACGCATTTAAGGAATCTGCTTCCATGTTAAAAGGCACAGATTCTTCAATAATACGTTTATGGGATTTCAACAATCTACCAGTGGTTGCCGAACCTGTAAAGGTTACCACATCTTGAGACTCTACTGTATCCAAAATTGTTCGGGCAGAACCTGTAATAAGTTGCAAAGCACCTTCTGGCAAAATACCAGAAGCAATAATTTCACGTACCACAGCTTCGGTTAAAAACGAGGTATTGGTTGCTGGTTTTACAACAGCTGGAACGCCTGCCATCCAATTGACTGCACATTTTTCTAACATGCCCCAAACTGGAAAATTAAACGCATTAATATGAATGGCTACACCTCGTTTTGGTACCATAATATGATGTGCCATAAAACGACCACCACGCGATAAATCGATTGGATCGCCTTCTACATGATAGGATTGGTTTGGAAATAATTTTCTTAAAGATGCATTGGCAAACAAGTTTCCAAAACCTCCCTCAATATCAATCCAGCTATCTACTTTTGTTGCTCCAGTTCTGTAGCTTATTTCATAGAAATCGGCTTTCTTTTTAACCAAGTAAAGTGCTAATTTTTTAAGCATATTACCACGTTCCTGAAACGTCATTTTACGAAGCTTTTCTCCTCCTTTAGTTCTTCCATAGTGAAGAATTTCAGAAAAATCTAAACCTTCAGTATCTGATAAAGCTACAATTTCTCCAGTAATAGCATCAAACATGGGAATGCCTTCTCCTTTACCTTCTGTCCATTGACCTGTGACGTAATTTTGTGTTTTTTTCATCGATAAATTTATTTATCGTTTCCGTGACAACGGAAATCAATTTTATGTCATCTCGATACAATTTGTTCATACCTTACAAATCACTCGATGTAACGTTTATTTTATATTTTCATTTTCAATTATTGCCGCATAACCTTGTCCAACACCAATACACATGGTTATTAAGGCATAACGCTTGTTTTGCTCCTGCAATTCTATAGCAGCAGAATAGGCAATTCGTGTTCCTGTAACTCCTAGTGGATGCCCAATAGCTATAGAACCGCCATTTGGGTTTAACCTTGGATCATCATCTTTTAGTCCCCAAGCTCTTGTGCAGGCTAAAGCTTGAGCAGCAAAGGCTTCGTTTAATTCAATAATGTCCATGTCGTCCATGGTTAATCCTGCTTTTGCCAATGCTTTGTTAGAAGCTTCAACTGGACCAATTCCCATGATTCTTGGTTCTACACCAACCACAGCAGAACTTACAATACGTGCTAATGGTTTTAAATTATATTTTTTTACGGCATCTTCTGAAGCAATAATGGTTGCTGCTGCGCCATCATTCAATCCGGATGAATTTCCAGCTGTGACACTACCACCTTCAGCTTTAAAAGCGCCGCGCAATTTTCCTAAAACTTCTAATGACGTATTTGGTTTTACAAACTCATCTTTAGAAAACTGAATCGGGTCTTTTTTACGTTGTGGAATTTCAACTGTAATAATCTCTTTTGCTAATCTTCCATTTTCTTGTGCTTTGGTTGCCTTCATCTGACTCCAATACGCAAATTGATCTTGGTCTTCGCGAGAGATATTATATTTCTCAACCAGATTTTCGGCCGTATTTCCCATGCCATCCGTTCCATACATTTTTTGCATTTTCGGATTAATAAAACGCCATCCAAAACTAGAGTCGTACATTTTAGCGTCGGTTCCAAATCCTTTTGATGGTTTTGCTATCACGTATGGTCCACGTGTCATATTTTCGACACCTCCAGAAATGAACAGATCGCCATCTCCAGCTTTTATAGCTCGGTTTGCGTGAATAATGGCTGATAAGCCTGAACTACATAACCGGTTCACGGTTTCACCAGGCACACTAAATGGTAATCCTGCTAAAAGCGATGCCATTCTTGCCACATTCCGATTGTCTTCACCTGCTTGATTAGCACAGCCTAGAATCACATCGTCATAAGCCTCTTTGGGAATGTTTGGATTTCGTTTGACAATTTCTTCAATAACCAAAGCTGCTAAATCGTCTGTTCGGACAGCTGATAAGGTGCCTTGATAACTTCCTATTGGTGTTCTTATTCCGTCAATTATATATGCTTGTTTCATTCCTATCTTTAACCCTTTCCATAGTAAAGGGAGTTCATTTGTTTTATATTAATAATTCTTCTTCAAGAGATCACATAATCTATTATCTTAAACTTAATTTAATAATGCTGAAAATGTATCACCTTGCCTGATGTCACCTGTTTCATATCCTTTCATAAACCATTCTTTTCGTTGTTCGGACGTTCCATGGGTAAAACTATCAGAATTCACGCTACCTCTGGTTCGTCTTTGAATAGCGTCATCACCAACGGCATTGGCAGCACTCATGGCTTCGTCAATATCGCCTGCTTCCAAATATTGTTTATTATGATGTGCCCAAACGCCTGCATAAAAATCGGCTTGCAACTCTTGCGCTACTGATAACTTATTAGCTTCTGTTTGGTTTGTTTGACTTTGCAATTGTCTGACTTTTTTTGATGTTCCTAATAGTGTTTGAATGTGATGTCCAACTTCGTGAGCCGTAACATACGCAATGGCAAAATCACCTCCTTTTGCTCCAAAACGTGTTTTTAACTCATCAAAAAAAGCTAAATCCATGTATAATTTCTGATCGGCTGGACAATAAAAAGGTCCAGAAGCTGAACTGGCATTTCCACAGCCTGTTGAAACGACATCTGTAAACAAGACCATTTTAGGCTCTTTGTATGATCCTAAATTATTTTCTCTAAAAATTTGATTCCATGTGTCTTCTGTATAGCCTAAAATGGTTGCCATAAAACGTCCCATTTCTTTTTCTTGTGCAGTTAGTTCTCGTTGCTCTACCTGTTGCGTTGCACTACCTTGGTTAATTTGATCAATTATTGGTGCTAATTGCTGCCCTGTTTCGCCGCCAAACAATTGCAAAAGAATGACTACTACTGCTACAATTCCACCTCCAGCAACTAGTTTCCCTTTCGAGCCCATACCTCTGCGATCCTCTAAATTTCCGCTTTGTCTTTTACCTTGCCATTTCATATGTTAATCTGTTGTTTAAGTCCGTAAAATACAAATTTTTATTCCCAATTTTTACTAGTTCTGTAAACCACACCTTTAAAAAGTGCTACCAATTCTTCGCCACGTTTAATTTCAATAATATTGAAGCCTAATTTATTTTTCACCTGTTCGATTACGGATTCTGCCACAATATAATCGCCTTCATTTAATGCCTCAATATGGTTAATACTTGTTTCAATGGAAACAGCGAATTTACCATGTGTATTGGCTGCAAATCCGAACGCAGTGTCTGCTAAAGAATAACTAATTCCACCATGGGCTTTGTTCATACTGTTTAGCATATTTTTTCGAATAGTCATCCCGACTTTACAGCGACCTATTTCGCATTCTAGAATCTCGATACCTAACCATTGGCTATAAGCATCTTGACTTAACATTTTATGTGGTATTTGTTCTCCTTTCATATTTTAACTTGCCATTGCGAGGACTAAGGACATGGCAATCTTTAGATGAGATTCTTCGCTTCCTGCTGGCAGGCTGGTGTTCGGAATGTCACTTTAATTAAAAAAACGTTTTATTTTCTGTATCCATTTTTCGTAATAATGGACTGCAACGATATCTATCTTCATGATATTCATTATATAATTCATCCATTTTTTCAACACACCAAGCAACTCCTTTTTCATCTGCCCAAGCTAATAGGCCTTTTGGATAATTGACACCTTTGATCATGGCATTATCAACATCTTGTGCTGAAGCAATATTCAAGAATAAGGCATCTGCTGCTTCATTGATGAGCAGGACTAGTACACGTTCAAAGATTTGTTTTTTAAGAGACGTTTCGACTGCGCTCAACGTGACATCTTTATTCTCTATTATTTTTCCATTCTCATCATATTCGTAATAACCTATACCAGATTTTCTCCCTAAATATCCTGCTTCTGCAAAACGTTTTTGGGTGAAGGATGGTTTGTACCTTGGGTCGAAATAAAAGGCCGAAAATACGGTTTCTGTCACGGTATAATTAACATCATTTCCAATAAAATCCATGAGTTCAAATGGTCCCATTTTGAAGCCTCCTAAATCTTTCATAGCAGAATCTATGGTTGAAAAATCGGCAATACCTTCTTCATAAATGCGGAGGGCTTCACCATAAAAAGGACGCGCTACACGATTAACAATAAATCCTGGCGTATCTTTAGCTACTGCAACCGTTTTTTTCCAACTGGCAATGGTATCGATTGACTTTTCTAGCGTTTCATAAGATGTTTGAATAGCTGGAATAACCTCAACCAGCTTCATTAAAGGTGCTGGATTAAAAAAATGAATTCCAACGCAACGCTTTGGGTTTTTTAAAGATGATGCAATAGATGCTATGGATAAACTTGATGTATTCGATGCAATGATGCAATCATCCGAAACATAACTTTCCAGTTCTGAAAACACTTTTTTCTTAATATCAAGATTTTCAATAATGGCTTCAATTGTTAGGTTTGAATCTGATAAATCTTTCAGATTTTTGACGTAAGAAATGTTAGATTGGATTCTGTTTTTTTCTTCCGAATCTATTCGACCCTTTTCTATTAATCGAGATAGAATTTTTTCTAACGAAGCTTCTGCTTTCTCTAAAGCAGCTTGATTAGTATCGTATATTTTTACTTGACAACCGGAAGTAGCTGCTACTTGTGCGATACCGCTTCCCATTGTTCCTGAACCTATAATTCCTATGTTCATATTTTTATTTTGTTCTCGATACAAAATTGCGAAAAGCAATTTCACTCGAACTGACATTAATTATTAATTTGGAATGAGATTCTTCGCTTTGCTCTGAATGACAAACTAGATCTCAAAAACCATTTATTTTCCTTTAAATTCG
This sequence comes from Flavobacteriaceae bacterium, assembly GCA_965655805.1. Lineage (GTDB taxonomy): Bacteria > Bacteroidota > Bacteroidia > Flavobacteriales > Flavobacteriaceae > Algorimicrobium. The sequence goes on along the minus strand of CBFHJN010000026.1, from coordinate 7,516 downwards.
GGTTTTCTCTTTTCCATAAAAGCAGAAACACCTTCTGCATAATCGTCTGTACTTGCTGCTTCAATCTGATATTTTGATTCCAAAGCTAGTTGCTGTTCTAAATTATTTGTTAATGATTGATTTAAACTTTTCTTAATTAAACCCAATGCTTTTGTTGGCATATTAGCCATTTTTAAAGCTAACGCATTAACGTCGTCTTCGAACGTTTCAAATGGTAAAACTTTATAAATCATGCCTATTCGTTCGGCTTCTTCGGCAGAAATTTTATCGCCTAACATGGCTAGTGCGGACGCTTTTTGAAATCCAATGAGTCTTGGTAATAAGAAGGTTCCAGCACTATCAGGAATGAGTCCGATTAAACTAAACGCTTGAATAAAACTCACTTTTTCATGAGCAACAACCACATCACAAGCCAAGGCAATATTAGCGCCTGCTCCTGCAGCAACGCCATTGATGGCACCTATAATTGGTTTCTCAATGTTTCTTATTTTTAGAATAATAGGATTATAATGTTCCTCTAGAATTTTTTTAAATCCAGGGTTTAATTCTGGCGATGTGACTTCCTTTAAATCCTGCCCTGCACAAAATGCTTTTCCACTTCCTGTTAAAACAATAGCGCGAACGTTATCATTTTTTTCACAAGCATCTAAAGTTTCCTGAAGAAGCAAGGCCATGTCGCGATTAAAGCTATTGAATACTTCTGGTCTGTTTAGCGTGATGTATGCTACCTTATTTTCAATTGTAAGCTGAATGCTTTTACTCATACTTTTAATTTTCTTTATTAATAAAGCGATTACGCAATCTTCATTATGAGATTCTTCGTTTCACTCTGAATGACATTTATTTTAAACATTTAAAATAGTCAAACGGCTCTTGACAGTCGTCGCACTGAAATTGCGCTTTGCATGCTGTTGAACCAAACTGGCTAATCATTTTTGTATTTGTTGATTTGCATTGCGGACATGTTACCAATCGTTTGCCATGTAATAATACACTTTTATCGGCTTCTTCACTCAAAGGTGCCGCAATACCATAATCTTCCAGTGCTTTTCTACCTCTTGGTGTTATCCAATCAGTCGTCCAAGCAGGTGCTAGAATTAATTCGACTTCTGATTCATAGCCAGCCAATTTTAAAGCGGCTTTAATATCATCACCAATTACATCCATGGCTGGACAACCACTATATGTTGGCGTAATTTGAACTTTTACGACATTGTTTTCAATAATAGCAGAACGTACAACTCCCATATCCATGATGGATAGAACAGGGATTTCCGGATCGGAGACTTTTTCGAGAATTGAAATTAAAGACCCATCTATCTTTCCCAAAGGGGAAGGATTCTTACTCGAATGTGATATGTCTTTTAATTTATTCATAATCTAACCTATTCCCTCTGGGAGGATTGAGGTGGGCTTTTACCATTCCATATTGGGATAGGCTCGTTGCATATATTGTAATTCAGCTAAAATATAACCCATATGTTCGGTGTGAACACCTTGCTTACCTCCTTTTTGAAAATACTTGGATTCTGGAACTTCCAATGTGGATTCTTCTAAAATATCGGATACTTTTTTGTAATACGCATCTTTCAGTTTGGTAACATCTACGGCAATTCCTTCAGAGACCATTGCTTTATCAGCATCAGTTTGATGAAATAACTCATCTGTGTATGTCCATAAATCGTTAATAGCCGTTTGCATTCGCATATGACTTTCTTCAGTTCCGTCACCAAGACGTTTGATCCAATCGGAAGAAAAACGTTGATGATAGCTCACTTCTTTTATGGACTTTTTTGCAATTGCTGACAATGTTAAATCCGTGCTTTTTTGAAGTTCTGTTAAAAACAGAAAATGATAGACATCAAATAAAAATTGGCGTGCCATGGTATAAGCGAAATCCGTATCTGGTTGTTCAACTAGCAGAACGTTGAGATATTCACGTTCTTGACGTAGCATAGCAATATCATCTTCCGTGCGCTTATCGCCTGCAATTTTTGCTGCATATTGGTAATAACTACGCACTTGCCCGAATAAATCTAAAGAAATGTTGGTACAAGCAATATCGGTTTCCAAACTTGGACCATGCCCTGTTAAGGCTCCCATTCTTTGTCCGAGAATTAACGAGTTGTCGGCTATTCCTAGTATGTATTTATATAAATTTTGTTTAATCATATTTAATCTTTGTGTAAGAGGTTCTTCGCATTGCTCTGAATGACATTAAGATCTGATTTATGAGATTCCTTTTCTTTAAAGGAATTTGTTACATATATTTAACTTCGTCTGGCAACTCGTAAAAAGTTGGGTGACGATATACTTTATCTTGAGCAGGCTCAAATAATTCACCGTTATGCTCTGGATTGGAGGCTGTAATATTTTTTGATTCTACCACCCAAATGCTTACACCTTCGTTTCGTCTGGTATATACATCACGAGCATTTTCAAGAGCCATTTCTGCATCTGCGGCATGAAGACTTCCAAAATGACGATGTTCTAATCCGTTTTTACTTCTAACGAAGACCTCCCAAAGTGGCCAGTTTTTTGTTGTTGACATGATATTTTATTTTCTAATTGTTCTCGACACAAAATTGCTAAATAGCAAATTCTCTCCTGTCTACTGACAAGACGGTCGAACTGACAATAATTAACTAAATTGCTTGTTGTTCTTTTCGTTCTTGTTGCTTTTCAGAATATGCCATAGCGGCATTTCGAACCCATTCGCCATTTTCCCAAGCATTAACACGTGCTTTCATGCGTTCTTTATTCATGGGACCATGACCTTTTACGACTTGCCAAAATTCGTCCCAATCTATTTCTCCGAAATCGTAACAACCTTTTTCTTCGTTCCATTTTAAATCTGGATCTGGAATGGTTAGCCCAATTAATTCGGCTTGAGGAACGGTTTGATCTATAAACTGCTGACGTAAATCATCATTAGACTTTCGCTTTAATTTCCATTTCATAGATTGTTCGGTATGAATAGACTCGGCATCTGTAGGGCCTAACATCATTAAAGATGGCCACCACCAACGGTTTAGAGCATCTTGAGCCATTTCTTTTTGCTCTGGTGTTCCGTTGGCCAACTTGATCATAATTTCATAGCCTTGACGCTGATGAAAACTTTCTTCTTTACAAACGCGCACCATAGCACGTGCATAAGGACCAAATGAGGTACTACATAAAGGGACTTGATTAATAATGGCAGCACCATCAACTAACCAACCAATGGCTCCCATATCTGCCCAAGTAACGGTTGGGTAGTTAAATATGGACGAGTATTTAGCTTTCCCTGAATGCAATTGCTCATATAATTCATCACGTGAAATGCCTAGTGTTTCACAGGCGGAATATAAATATAATCCATGACCCGCTTCATCCTGAACTTTGGCTAATAAGGCTACTTTACGTCTTAATGAAGGTGCTCTGGTTATCCAGTTACCTTCGGGTAGCATACCCACAATTTCTGAATGTGCATGTTGAGACATTTGCCTAATATGGGTTTGCCTATATTTTTCAGGCATCCAATCTTTAGGCTCAATTTTTTCGTCACGTGCAATACGCGCTTCAAATTGTGTTTCTAGGTTTTTAACTTGTTCTTCACTCATAGCTTTTTGTTTTTTTATTAAACATCAAAATCAACAACTACTTTATCTGTAGTTGGAACGGCTTGACAACTTAATACATAATTTTGTGCCACTTCTTTTTCTTCTAGTGCGTAATTGACTTTCATTTTTACAGAACCTTCAACTACCTGACATTTACAGGTGCTACAAACTCCGCCTTTGCAAGCAAATGGCAAATCGGCTCCAGCTGCTAAAGCACCATCTAAAATATTATCAAAATCATCATCCATAATGAAGTGAAATTCTTTTCCACCATCAATAATAGTGACTTGTGTGCCATCTACTTTTTCGTCAAGTATTTCAGCAATATGTCTATTTTCTTCTTCACTACTACCCGAAAAGAATAATTCGTAATGAATTTTATCTTTAGCCATTCCAGCAGCTTGAAGTTCATCACGGATTAAGAAAATCATATCTTGAGGCCCACAAATAAAGGCGTGATCTGTATCTGGAATATCAATAAAACGATTGGTTAAAACCGCTAATTTTTCTTTATCAAAACGACCATTTAAAAATGGAATATCGCGTTGTTCTTTGGTTAAAAAATAAAACACCTGAAAGCGACCAAAAAATTCATTTTTTAATTGCTCAATCTCTTCTTTAAAGATAATAGATTTAACGGTTCTATTCAAATAAAACAATTTGAATGTACTATTGGGCTCTGACAATAAGTGGGTTTTAATAATGGACAACATAGGTGTTATGCCACTTCCTGCTGCAAAAGCAATATAATTTTTAGAACTTTCAGGTTCACAGTCTACATAAAACTCACCATGAGGCGCCATAACTTGGAGTTCATCGCCTTTTTTTAAACTATTAAACGCATAGTTTGAAAAAACACCACCACGAATTGTTTTAACCGCTACCTTCCATTCGCTATCCAAAGGACTTGAGCAAAGTGAATAATTCCGTCGTATATCTTCGCCATTAATTTCCGTTCGCAATGTTAGGTGTTGCCCTTGTTTGAATTGAAATTTCGTTTTTAAACTTTCTGGAACATTAAAAGAAATTACAACTGTATCTTTTGTTTCCTTGTATATATCTGCAACTTTTAGGTTGTGAAAATCCGTCATATTTTAAAATGGTATAATAAACTAACAACTGTTAGTCTGGGATACAAATTTACGAAATAATTTATTAACTATTTGTTAATTCCGTTGATTAAGATGCTGCTTAAGTTTTTTGATAGTGCATCTGGTGTTAGGTCTTCTTTTTTGGGAATCCAGAGATATAAGGAACGTAGTGTTGAAAGAATTGAAAACAACATCACTTCAACATTAGAATCCGTAAATTCATTTTGTTTAATTCCTGCTAATAAAATACTTCTAAAATCTGCTTCGTAACCATTTCTTAATGATAAATAATAAGACCGTTTTTCTTCAAGATGCATCCAGTCATTATTTAAGGAAGCCATACCATATGTGTTTTCGGCAGTAATATTCACATGAAGTTTTACTACGGCTTGGACTTTTTGAATAGACGACATTTCTGAAGATTTTATGTCCTGCATCCCAGTAGTAAAAGCCTCGGCAAGTGATATAATAATATCCTTTAAAATATCTTGTTTGGAACTAATATGATTGTACAAACTAGCCGCTTTAATACCCATGACTGTAGCAATATCACGCATAGTAACAGCACTGTAGCCTTTTTCTTTAAAAAGCTTGGCTGCTGTTTTTATAATTTCTTCTTTTCTAGTTTCTGCTTTCAAATTGCAATTGCATTTGATTTAATTATATTATTTACCTACCTTTTATGTGTAAATGTAAATAAAAAGATAGACTATGGGGATTTTTGATTTTATTTTTGGCGCCAAAAAGCGCCAGGTTCAAATGTATTTAGATAATGGTGCCACCATTTTAGATGTGCGCACCGAACGTGAGTGGAACACTGGTCATATTGAGGGTTCTGTACATATTCCGCTAGATGATATAAAGAATAGAATTGAAGAAATAAAATTGCTAAAAAAACCTATTGTAGTCTGTTGCCAAAGTGGTGTTCGTTCGGCTAAAGCCGCCAAATATTTAAACCTTCAAAATATTGATGCTACCAATGGTGGTGGTTGGGTTAGATTGCAAAAAAACTATAATTTAAGTCGGCCTAAAGCATCTTGATTTTCAATTGGCCTATTATTGTATTCCAACGTCCATCCTAAAGAATTTGTTAGAATATAAAATTTTGCCAATTCACTAACCAATCGGTTTTGAGCATTGGATTTTATATCCGATTGTTCCAACTTCTTTAATAAAGATTTTTTTACTAAATTTTTAATATTATTATAATCTTTAGCTTCAAACGGATTAAAAAAATCGGCCTCAATATCGTAATACTCTAAATCGGGACTTATTTTTATTTCTTCTTTAGGTATACTTAAAATGGTTAAGGTTTTAGTTGCCTCGTTTATTTTATATTCAATTTTACTTAAATCATATGATATAAAAACATCAGCATTTACAACTACCAAAGCTTTTTTATCAGAGGTGAAATAGCGACCAAGAAGTTCTTTGGAGTTGCTATAATTAAGTACCTGACTGAAATGCCCTTCGGTAACAATAAGCTTACCCACTTGCTTAATTTGTCCTTGAATAAGCGCCGAACTTTCCTTAAGTGTAGCCTTATTTTCTTTCTCGTCTACACAATACTTAAAAGTAAAAAGAACGACAAGCGTTATAACGACTCCGAATAGAATTTTTCTCATACACGAATGTACAAAAAATCAATATGCAATTATTGGTTCATTAAGAATTCAATACGTCTAAATCAAATTATTTTTTTTAGCCTTACTTACGGCTTCTAATTTATTATGAACTTGAAGTTTCTTATAAATATTTTCAATATGTTTCCGAACGGTTCCTGAAGAAAGAATCAAATTTTCGGCAATTAAAATATAACTTAATCCTTTGCTTAATTGCTCTAAAACTTCTACTTCACGTTGCGTTAGTTTTATAATTTCTTGATCTTTTTTACTTTCAATATCCATAGGATTACGAAGTAGTTTTAGCGTTTTCATGGCAATTGATGGATTCATAGCAGCACCTCCATTTATGGTTTCAATGATACCATCATGCAAATCCTTCGCGTTAATTTCTTTCAACAAATAGCCGTCTGCTCCGGCTTTTATGGCTTTGAAAATGTTTTCGTCATTATCAAAAACGGTGAGCATGATAATTTTAATATGTGGATATTTTTGCTTGACAATTTCAGTAGATTCTATACCATTCAAAACTGGCATTTCAATATCCATTAGAATTAAATCTAGATTATGATTATCCTCTAATTTTAATAATAAATCTGAACCATGACAAGCTGTAAATTTCAGATTCAAATCTTCAAAAAAAGACAGCTTTTCTTTAACAGCCGTTATTAAAAACGAATTATCATCTACAATCGCTATTTTAACATCCATAATTATTGTAAATTTTCATTAAAAATAGGTGAACTACAAACAGCAAACCATACGATGAATTACGTAGTTTCAGTTTTAAAAACACGAATGGTTGTTCCGCTTTTTTCTGAACTAATAATTTCTAACTCAGCATCCAACTCGTGAGCCCGTTTTTTGATATTTTCTAACCCGTGACCATAGGTTATTTTAGAAACATCAAAACCAGTTCCGTTATCGGTAATGGTCATTTCTAGATTATTTTCATGTGAAGAAAAACGCACATCAATAGTCGTTGGACTAGCATATTTTAAAGCATTATTAACCGATTCCTGAATAATTCTATAAATATTCATGCCTTGAACCGATGTGAATACTTTACTGGTTTCCACACCTTCACCTACTTCAAAACTAAAGGCTATAGAATCTGATGATTTATTTGCTTTTTCAATAAAATTAGAAATTCTAGATTGTAAGTCTTCAAACGAAATAGCACTTTTATTCATAGCCCAAA
>CBFHJN010000025.1:0-19499 GCA_965655805.1 Flavobacteriaceae bacterium | reverse complement strand
CATTAATTTTTACATAATAATCACCCATGGAGTCATAAACGTTTGAACTATTTGGGTAATTTTTAATGTTTAATTTAAAAAATGACTCTGCTTTATCATACAGTTCACGATTAAGACAGCCATAACCAAACCTATTTACTAATGATTCTGGTGGCAATATGGTGTAACCCATATTGGAAGACACGATTTGATAATGCGTTTTTAGCGTTTTAATAACCATACCTGCTTTAATTTCCGGGTTAATAATTAGTGGAATATAAGTTTTGTCTAATTCATACCATGAAAATATATATCGTAAGGCGTCATAAGTAGCTACAAGCGGCAAACTACCGTGCCCTTCATTTTGGTAATAGTGATATTTGAAATTTAGTTCTGCTGTTGATTCTGGTACAACTTTGGTGCTGAATTCTAAAATATCTCTGATGTGCTGGGTCTGTTGTGTTCGGTCTGAAATAGCTGTATTCAATGTCATATTGCCAGATAAGGTATTCGCTATGGCAACAAACAAGGACTCATCAGATAAATTTTTATTGTTTAAAATCATTTTTGCCTCCTCAAGCATTGTGGAATCAGACCACCATAAACTAGGGTCAAGTGCTATGTAACTATTAAAAATATAAGGTTGTTTCAGCATCGCATTTATAACGGTTAAGCCGCCTAAAGAGTGACCTATAAATAGTCTATAAGGTTTTGTTGGATATTTGTTTTCAACAAATGGAATCAGTTCTTTTTGTATAAACTCTAAAAAAGCTGAACCTCCACCAGATGTGTTTGGACCATTTTCTTTATTTCCATGTTTAGGTGTTAAATCACGCAGTCTATCAGTATTTAGTATACCAACGACAATCATTTTAGGGAAAATAGAATTTCCGTTGGTACTTCCACAAGTAACAGTGCCTACCACAGAAGTAAAATGTGTGTCGCCATCCAGCAAATAGAGTACCGGAAAAGCCTCGTCATAGTCCGGATCAGATTCTGGAATATGCACCCAAATTGTTCGTTCTTCATTGAGTATTGTAGATTCAAAACTTACTTCAGAACCAATGCTAATATGCTTCTCATTTGTGTTTTGAGCATTAATTTGATTTGACAGTAATAGAAGAAACACTGCAATTATTTTAGAAATCAGCCTGTTATGGTTTGGTAATTTTAAAGATAAATTCATAAGTTGGTTAACATATGCTCTAAAATAGCATTTTATTATCAGTATTTCGGTCATTTTACATTTCAGCTGTAAAAAATTACAGTTGAGTACGTAACTTTTTTAATAATTAGAGTGTTACAGGTTCTTTACTGTATTAATTTGAAAATACAATCAATATGAAAACCTTTTACGCCCTCATACTTTCTTTAATATCTTTATCTATGTTCTCCCAAGTGGTCATTACAGGTAAAGTAGTGGATGCAAATAACAATCCAATAGAAGGAGCTAATGTCTATTTAGAAGGTACTTATGATGGTACAACTTCTTTAGCGTCTGGGGAATTTCAATTTCAAACACCTGAAACAGGTATTCAAACGATACTTGTTTCGTTCCTTTCCTATGAAACCTATAAACTTCAAGCAGATGTGACTGCATTTTCTAATATGATCATTAAATTGCGTGAAGATGTCAATACATTAGAAACCGTTGTTATTTCTGCAGGAACTTTTGAGGCTGGAGATGCTAGTAAAGTTTCGGTTTTAAAACCTTTAGATGTTGTTACAACTGCAAGTGCTTTAGGTGATTTTGTTGGCGCTTTGCAAACTTTGCCTGGAACGACTACCGTTGCTGAAGATGGTCGGTTATTTGTGCGTGGTGGTGATGCCACGGAAACCCAAATTTTTATTGATGGCTTGCGTGTATTTACACCATACACACCAACAACAAACAATATTCCTACTAGAGGTCGATATTCACCGTTTTTGTTCGATGGCATTTCCTTCTCAACAGGTGGTTATTCTGCCGAATTTGGCCAAGCCTTATCAAGTGTTTTGCTTTTAAATACCATAAATGAACCCGATCAAAATAAAACCGATATAGGTATTATGAGCGTAGGAGGTTCATTAGGACACACGAAAAAATGGGAGAAAAGCTCCTTAAGTATTAATGGTTCTTATATTAATTTAGCACCTTATATTGCTCTGTTTTCCGATAGAAATGATTGGCAAAAACCCTTTAATGGTGGTTCTGGTGAAGCCGTATTTAGACGTCATTTTAATTCTGGAACGCTCAAGTTGTATACCGCATTTGAATCTGGTGGTTTTGCTCTAACCCAAGAGGACATAAATGTTCCAGAAGGTGTGTATTTTAAATTGAAGAATAATAACCTGTATTTTAATGGCTCTTATCGTGGAATACTTTCTGATAATTGGTCAGTTTTAGGTGGATTAAGCTACACGTACTCTAATAATGATATTCAAATTATTTCTGATGATATTACCGATTCAGAGAACTCTATTCACGCCAAATTGAAACTTAAGAAACGTTTCAGTAGCAGATTGAAACTACATATTGGTGCAGAATATTTTTCAACGGATTTTGAAGAGGAGTTTGAAAATACATTCACAAATACCATATCCTATGGATTTAAAAATAATATTTCAGCTGCATTTACAGAAGCAGATGTGATATTTTCGAAAAAATTCGCTTTAAAAACTGGTTTTCGCCTAGAATATAGTGACTTATTTAAGGAGGTTACATTTTCGCCACGTATGTCATTAGCATATAAAACCTCCAGTAAAAGTCAGGTGTCTTTGGCTTATGGTGATTTTTATCAGAATCCGGAAAATAATATTTTAAAATTTGAGCAAGATTTAAAAGCGCAAAAAGCAACCCATTATATCATGAATTATCAGTTTAATAGTGATGGCAAAATTTTTAGAGCCGAAGCATTTTATAAAGATTACAAAAACTTAATAAAATACAATACTGAATTTGCGAGTTTTAATAGCGAATACAATAACCAAGGTATTGCTTATGCCAAAGGAATCGATTTGCTTTGGCGCGATAACAAAAGCTTAAAAAACATGGATTATTGGATAAGTTATAGTTTTTTGGATAGCGAGCGCGATTATTTGAATTACAACGCTTGCAACTCCTAATTTTGCAAATACGCATAATCTTTCCGTAGTCGGAAAATACTGGATTGAAAATTGGAAAAGTCAAGTAGGTTTAAGCTATAATTTTGCTTCAGGGCGCACCTATACAAACCCAAATATAGACGGTTTTCTAAATCAGAAAACACGTAGTTTTAATAGTTTAAGTCTGAATTGGGCCTATTTAGTAACACCTCAAAAAATTCTGTATTTGTCTGTAAATAACGTGCTAGGATTTAACAATATTAATGGGTATCAATATGCCAATGCACCAGATGCCAATGGTAATTTTGCCAGTCGCGCTTTAAAACCTGCAACTGATCAGTTTTTCTTTATAGGTTTTTTCTGGACTATTAGTGAGAAAGGTACCGATAATCAATTAAATAACTTGTAAATTATAATGGTTGTTAGTGCATTTGTTTTTACTAATTCTTACAAAGTAACAATTCATCCATTAAAACTAACAGTTGGGTCTGTTGGTTTTTGAAAAACTTCATAAACAATAGATATTTGTTCTATCAAATTAAAACAATTAATTACATGAAATCATTACTTCTAACAGTAGCATTTATATTAGGGTTTGCCGTTCAAGGACAAACTAATTTTGAAAAAGGAATGACTAAAGCATTCGCATTATGGCAGTCTGATAATATGAATGATGCCGAACAACTGTTTGAACGCATAGCAAATGCTGAGCCAACAAACTGGTTGCCTTATTACTATGTGGCGCAAATAAACAGCTTAAAAAGCTGGACAGAAAAAGATGTAAACACCTTAACTTTGCAGTTGGAAAAAGCTCAAAACTATTTAGATAAGGCCAAAGCAATCAGTGCAAATAATCCTGAACTGGTCATTATGCAAGCACAGATTTACACCAATTGGGTGGCTTTTGATGGTGCTACATACGGAATGAAGTATGGCAGTTTAATCAACGCGCTTTATCAAAAGGCCTATAATATGGCTCCTGAAAATCCAAGAGTAGTTCTAACTAAAGCAGAATGGGACATGGGAAGTGCTAAATTCTTTGGTAAGGATACCAAACCCTTTTGTGAAGACATTGCCAAATCCATAGAACTTTTTGCTAACTTTAAAGCTGAATCTGATTTTCATCCAAATTGGGGAAAAGAACATGCTGAACAAGTTTTAGCGGATTGTAAGTAAACTACACAAGTAAGATAAAAACGCATGAATAAGATATTTAAAAATATACTGCTTACCATAGGTATTGGTGTTTTAGTTTTCCTAATTGGAAACGCTTTGTCTCGAGGTTTTGAATTTAAGAGCTTGAATGATTTATTAATAAACTTTATGTTTTATCAATTATATGCTTTTGTTCTTGGGTATTCAAACATGTATTTCTTTGGGTATTTAGGAAGATTAAATTGGAATGACGATGAGAGTTTAAAGAGAATAGTAATAGGAGTATTGGGTTCAGTTATTATTACGTTAATTGGTTTGTTTGTTTTACATCTGTTTGAAGCCATGGCATTAGAAGGGAAAAGCTTTGAAGTCTTTATAGCAAATGAATCTTATAGAAGTTACACGTTTGGATTATGGATAACCTTAACCATTGTTATTTCATTTCATGCCGTTTATTTTTATAAGCAATCGCAAGAAAAAAAAGTTAAGGAATCGCAAATAGTTGCGCAAACCCAAACAGCTAAATTTGACGCTTTAAAAAATCAATTAGATCCCCATTTTCTATTTAATAGTTTAAATGTTTTATCAAGTTTAATTGAGGAAAACCCTGAAAATGCCCAACAATTTACAACATCATTATCCAAGGTGTATCGGTATGTTTTAGAGCAAAAAAACAAAGATTTGGTACCAGTTGACGAGGAACTAAATTTTGCAAGAACCTATATGCTCTTGTTAAAAATGCGTTTTGAGGATAGTATTATTTTTGATATTCCTGAACAGGCTTCTAATCCTGAAAGCAAGGTTGTACCATTAGCATTGCAATTATTATTAGAAAATGCCGTGAAACACAATATGGTGACTTCCAGCAAGCCATTACATATAAAAATTTACGAACACAATGGTAATTTGGTTGTTGAAAACAATTTGCAAACCAAACAAGTTTTAAAAAAGAGTAGTGGCGTAGGTTTAAGTAATATTACCGAACGATATTCCGTATTAACCACGAAAAAAGTATTTATTAATCAAGAGGCATCGGTATTTAAAGTATCAATTCCTATGCTAACTAAACAAATAACAATTATGGAACCACAACAAATTACAAATAAAGAAGAAGCCTATTATCGCGCTAAAAAACAGGTTGAAGAAATAAAAGGTTTTTATGGAAATCTTATATCTTACTGCGTAGTCATACCTTTTTTATTATTTATCAATTACAAAACGTCATGGGAATTTCAATGGTTTTGGTTTCCTATGTTAGGATGGGGAATGGGCTTAATATTTCATGCTTTCGCTGTTTTTGGTTACGGAAAAACTTGGGAAGAACGCAAAATACAAGAAATTTTAAACAAGGAAACTAATCAAAATACATGGAAATAATGGATTATCATACTAATTATCAAACACAAGATCGCATTGAGCGTGCTAGAGCAGAAGTCAAAAAAATCAAGGGATTTTATTCACATTTATTGGTGTACGTTATTATTAATTTAATGATTGTAGTTATTAATATCCAAGATTTGGAACCAGGTGAGAGTTACTTTCAGTTTAAAAATTTTTTTACATTACTATTTTGGGGATTTGGTTTATTGGCTCATGGTTTATCCGTTTTTTTACCGAACTGGATTTTAGGAAAAAACTGGGAAGCACGTAAAATTAAAGAATATATGGAGGAAGATAAAAACCAATTCAAATAATTAGCACGATTAATAAGGTTAGCAAATTTATTTACTATCAGGTTATTAACCTATCAAATTTATATAAAAAACGTAACGAACATGAATCAGGATTCAAGACATAATTACTTAAGATTAAAAGCAGAAAACAAAGTGAAAAAACTGAAAGGATTCTACTTTCATTTAATTCTATATTTGGTTGCAAACTTGGCATGGTTTCTCGTGTTATTATTTTCAAATCATTTGTCAACCTATTATGAATATGGTTTTTGGGGAATGGGCTATGGACATGTATCCACAGCGGTTATTTGGGGTGTTGTTGTAATTGTTCATTATTTACTTATTTCAGGCATCTACCCGACATTTTCAAAGAAATGGGAACAGCGAAAAATTCAAGAATTTCTTTCTGAAGACAAACAATACTGGGAATAATATTTCAAACAGGTATCAAATAATATTTTAAATAAGATGAACGTTATAATCATAGAAGACGAAAAACCATCAGCAAGACGACTACAACGTATGTTGAACAAATTAGGAATCCAAGCAGAAACCATGTTGCACTCTGTTGAAGAATCCGTGGCTTGGTTTCAAAATAATCCGCATCCAGATCTTATTTTTTTGGACATTCAATTAAGTGATGGTTTATCCTTTGAAATATTTGATGAAGTTCAAGTTAAATCTGCCATCATTTTTACCACTGCCTATGATGAATATGCACTTCAAGCTTTCAAACTAAATAGTATTGATTATTTATTAAAACCTATTGATAGTGATGAATTGGCAGAAGCGTTAGAAAAATTTAAGGAGCATCAATTTAAAGAACAACAGGTAGCGCTAGATTTTAATGCCATAAAAAACTTGTTGGTAAACTCTAAAGAGCCAGACTATAAAAAACGCTTTTCCGTAAAAGTTGGTCAACATTTAAAGTTGTTTGCAGTAGACGATATAGAATGTTTTTTCAGCGAAAACAAGGGAACGTATTTACATACCAATCAAGGTAGAAGTTATCTTTTAGATATAACTTTGGAGCAATTGGAAAATGAACTAAACCCCAAACAATTTTTTAGAATAAGCAGAAAGTTTTTTGTTAATATTCATGCTATTAAGGATATGGTAAGTTATACCAATTCGCGTTTAGAAATCAAATTGAATAGTTTTAATGAGCAGGAAGTTATAGTTGCAAGAGAGCGCGTTAAAGATTTTAAAAACTGGTTAGAATAAAATTTTATTCATCAATTCGGTTATCATCAAAAGCTGAAGGTAATAATTTTGGGATAAATTTGATAACAATGGGCAGTAACAACGCACCACCTGGTAGTAAAAATATGGCTAGACTTGGAATGGATTTAAACACATCCAATAGCTGATTATTGACCCGCTTTTGTTCATCGTCAGTTAACTCTCTAACGGTAGATTGCGTTAATAGTTTCATTAAGTCCTTACTTTCGCGTAATTCTTTTAGCAAGCGTTTACTGTTTCTAGAAATTAATTTAGTAACCATTTCGCTAGAATTATCGTAAAACGTTTTTACAACATTCTTGGAGCTTAATAAGGCTATTTTGTCTTTATGTAATTCATAAAAAATATTGATAGCTTTGGTGGCTTCAGACATATTGGATAATTCCAAATGTAAATCTGTCGTTAATTTGCTTAAAAAATCATACTCTTTCTTATCAATAATGGTGTCACCCCAAGCTGCCATGCAAGCAATATCTAATAAGTACTTTCTTTGTAAAGAACCTGAAACATGTGAGAGTGCTTCTTCATAAGTCATTTTTTCTATGTTATGATATCTACGTGATTGCTCAAACAAATTAATTAGACTTTGATCGTAATTACTTTTAAGAATTTTTGAATTCAAGGTTTGAATAACAACAGTTTCTATAGCGGCTTCTAGATTTTCAAGATAGGTTTCAGAGATACTTTCGGTTCTTAAATAGCTATTATATGCCAAAACATCTGTAAATAATAATGCGTTTGTTATGAAGTAGTTAAAACTTCTTTCAATCATATTATTATCTATTTGAACACGCTTATGGATAATTTTTTCCAACGTAGTAACACTTTTCTTACCTCCTAATAATTCGGAAAAAAAGGTTGATTTATAGGTGTTTATGTGGGTGTAAAAGGCCAGAACACTATCCACAAAGCTGACTTCTGTTTTTGACGTACTATGTATAAAATAAAAAGCCGTAATTAAATTTATTTTACAAATCTCTTCGCTTGTAAAATCAGGATTGGTAACGTAATTTTTAAATACAGCCACATTACTTCCATAAATAAAACCATTTTGCCGAAGCTCTTTATAAAAGGCATCCGTAGAAATATTAGCGATGTTTTCATTAAAACATTCTACCAGTAATAGTTTGTTAATCCAGCCACTT
This sequence comes from Flavobacteriaceae bacterium, assembly GCA_965655805.1. Lineage (GTDB taxonomy): Bacteria > Bacteroidota > Bacteroidia > Flavobacteriales > Flavobacteriaceae > Algorimicrobium. The sequence continues at coordinate 11,221 of CBFHJN010000025.1, read as the reverse complement.
GCTGATGGGTTCATGTGTGTTTATTTATGGCTGTAAAGATAAATTATTAATCTAAAAAGACCACAAAAATTCACGTTAACAAAATTTTAACAAAACCGACATTTATGTTTTTGCGTAAGTGTTTGTAAGAGTCAAAAATTAATTAACAAAAACTCAAAATTATGAAAAACATGAAAATTTATTTAGGAATCGGTGTTGCGGTTGTAGCAGGTTTCTTCATGGTAGCAGCCGATCATATCGATGCGCCAGCAGTAACGGGTGGTACAAGTGATATCACGGATTTTTACGCCTTTCAAGGGCAAGACACAGACAATCTCGTATTTGTGGCCAATGTTCAAGGATTATTAAGTCCAGCAAACACCGCAAATGCTGCATTTGACGAAAATGTATTAATAGAATTTAATATTGATACCAATCAAGATAACATTGAAGATTTAGTTATTCAAGCTATTCCAAGAGATGGTAAAATGTATTTCTTTGGACCATCTGTTCCAGAAACTACTGGGTTAAATAGTACTGTGCTTGTAGCTAACGCAAAAGGCAATGTGGATATTTCGCAATATGGTGCACCTGCTGTAATTTCAGAAGACAATGGCATGAAGTTTTTTGCAGGACCTAGAGATGATCCATTTTTTATGGATTTCGCACGTTATGGCGATATTATAGCAGGTAACGAAACGGCATTTGCTAATCCAGGTTCTGATACGTTTGCAGGAACCAATGTTATGTCCATAGTTGTTGAAGTGCCTAAACGTGCACTTGGTAATGGAGGAACTATAAATACATGGGTTGAATCAAAACGTAAGCAATAATAACTAACATTTAAAAACACACATATTATGAAAAATTTAAAATATATATTAAGTATAATTGCTATATCAGCACTAACTGTAAGTTGTTCTAGTGATGATGATTTCACACCAGCTGGCAGTGCAGTAACAGGACCTAGTTTCTCTGGGTTTTATGTACAACAAGATCAAATGGGTAGACCAGCTGTAAACACCGTTTTTGTTTCTGGAGACAGCAAAAATATGTTTAACAAAACTATACCATCACAACAAAATGGTGCGTTTCAGTCCATGTTTCAAAATAACTTGGAAGGTTTAAGTCCAGCTTATGGGAATCCAGGAGACACGAATGCGTTAGGTTTAACCGCTGCACAGTTCACAGGTCTTTTGGCTACAGATGTGCTAAATGTGTCATTAGATGCGCCTACCACATTTTTTGATGGAACGAATGTATTAACAGGTCGTAATTTAACGGATGATGTTATTACCGTTGAACTTATCTTAATTTTTGGTGGAGAAACAGGCTTAACTGCTCCAGAATTTCCAGGATTATCAAATGATAATGTAGATGCAAATGATAAAGATTTTTTAAATGAATTTCCATATTTAGCTAGCGCTTGGTAGAAATTCCAAATCAGAGCATGTGAGGGCATGCTCTGATTATTTTTTTTACAACACAAACAACAAACAACAAACAACAAACAACAAACAACAAACAACAAACGACACAAAACATGAAAACTATAAAACATTATATCGGATTATTAGTTTGTATGATTATCATAACGAGTTGTGAGGATCAAACAGACCCAGTAACTCAAAAGTCAGATTACAATATTTATTTAGATTTAGTCGAGAATGATGCGTTGCAACAAGCTGAAAAGGACCTCGTATTTTGGGAAAATAAGCTAGAAAAAGAACCAACACAATATCCTTATGTGGCAAAAATTGCAGCGTCTCATTCCCGATTATTTAAAATTACTGGAAACGTGAATCATTTAATTGAAGCCGAAGAAAATTTGAAAGCTGTAAATGAACACACGCATTATAACAATGTAGGTTATTTAAGATTATTATCCAGAAATTACATCGCGCAACACCGTTTTCGCGAGGCTAAAACCTTACTGGATAAAGCCAAAGCAAATGGCGAAAATATTGAAGCCACCTATAAAATGCTTTTTGATGTAGAATTAGAACTTGGTGATGTAGCCGCTGCCAAAACCTATTTAGAACGCATTAAAGATTTAAGTGATTTTGATTACTTAATTCGCCTATCAAAATGGAGCGATCATGAAGGAAATTTGGATGCTGCCATTAAATATATGGAACAAGCAACAGTAATAGCTGAAAGCTCCAATATTAATTCATCAAAGGAATGGGCTTATACCAATCTAGCTGATTTTTATGGTCATGCTGGGAAAATACAGGAATCCTATAACTATTATTTAAAAGCACTAGCCATTAATCCTACAGATGCGTATGCTAAAAAAGGAATAGCATGGATCGTGTATTCCTATGAGAAAAACCCTGAAGAAGCAACCCGTATTTTAAACACTTTAACACAAAACTATCAAGTACCTGATTTGTTTTTATTGAAAGCAGAAATAGCTGAATACATGAAAAATGATGACGTGAAAAAAGAAAATATAAATACCTATTTAGCCTTGGTGTCAAATGATAAATATGGCGATATGTACAATGCATATAACATAGAGTTGCTTGTGGATTCTGAAAATCAAAATGATAACGCTTTATTACTTGCTAAAAAGGAAATTCAAAATCGTCCAACTGCCCAGTCTTACGACTTGTTAGCGTGGAGTTATTATAAAAAAGGAGATGTTAAAAAAGCGTTAAGTATCATGGAAGAATTTGTTATTGGTCATACTTTTGAACCTTTGGCCATGTACCATTTAGCGCTGATTTATAAAGCAAATGGTATGACCGACAAAGCACAAAATCTAAAACCTGAATTGGAGTCTAGTTCTTACGAATTAGGACCTGTATTAGCTCAAGAAATTTCTCGTATTTAACCATATTTAACCATCCAAACTATGTTAACAAAATTAAATTTATTTAAAACCGTATTCATCGTTTTAATAGTCAGTTCAATAGCTCAGGCGCAAAGTCTAAATGGCTTGGTGAATGATGAGGACGGGCAGCCTATTGAAAACGCTTATGTTTATAATACAAACTCATCAAGTCATGCACATACCTTATCCAACGGATCTTTTATTATTGAAAACAATAGTATAGGCGATTCATTAGCAATTGGGTTATTAGGCTATGAAAAAGTAACAATTGTAATCACTAAAGATAATTTTAATAATGGCTTACAAGTCGTATTAAAAAGCAAAATAATTCTGCTGAATGAGTTGGTTATTACAGAGCAAGTAAACGCCATGAACAGTATTTCTAGGGTGGATTTGGAAACTAATCCGGTTAATTCGTCCCAAGAAATTTTACGAAAAGTGCCAGGTCTTATTATTGGTCAGCATGCTGGAGGCGGAAAAGCCGAGCAAATATTTTTACGTGGGTTTGATATAGATCATGGAACTGATATTAGTTTGTCAGTTGATGGTATGCCTGTAAATATGGTGTCTCACGCACATGGTCAAGGGTATAGCGATTTACATTTCGTCATTCCAGAAACCATCAATAACATTAATTTTGGTAAAGGACCTTACAATGCCAATAAAGGTGATTTTGCCACTGCTGGTTATGTGGAATTCAATACAAAAGATAACATAAATGGAAGCGAATTAAGCTTGAGTTACGGACAATTTGGTTCGTTAAGAACACTAGGAATGTTCGATTTGTTAAAGAATAACAAACGCTCAAATGCCTATGTAGCTTTGGAATATATTGAGTTTGATGGACCATATGATTCACCTCAAAATTTTAATCGTTTAAATTTATTTGGAAAATTTAGTACTTATTTAAAAGGAAATGATAAATTATCTTTAACGGTTTCACATTTCACAAGTCGTTGGGATGCATCTGGGCAAATTCCGCAACGTGCTGTAGATAGTGGTTTAATTTCAAGATTTGGTTCTATTGATGATACCGAAGGTGGAAATACGTCAAGAACCAATGTTAATGTTAGTTATGATGCTATTTTAAAGGAGGATTTACAATTCAAATCGAATGTGTTTTACACCAAATATGGATTTGAATTATATTCTAATTTTACTTTCTTTTCGGACGACCCTATTAATGGTGATCAAATTAAGCAATATGAAAGTCGTGATATTTTTGGTTTCAATACCGCTTTTATAAAAGACACGCAATTAGGTACAATAGAAACAAAAATAACCTCTGGTTTTGGTTTACGAAATGATATAGTTAATGATGTAGAACTTTCACATACCCTAAATAGAAATGAAACATTAGAGTATTTAGCTTTAGGAAATGTAAATGAAACCAATATGTTTGGGTATGTTAATACCGAATTTAAGTTGAATAAATTTGTAATAGCACCAGCTCTGCGTTTGGACTATTTCAAGTTTATGTATAATGATGATTTAACTACAGAATACCAAACCTTATCTGAAACCAAAACAACGGTTAGTCCGAAATTGAATTTTTACTTCAATCAGAATAAAAACTTACAATGGTTTTTAAAATCAGGAATTGGTTTTCATTCAAATGATGCACGCGTTGTAGTAGCTGAAGGAGGTGAAGATATTTTGCCAAAAGCCTATGGAGCAGATTTAGGAACCATTTGGAAGCCATTTCCAAAAATGGTCTTTAATACAGCATTATGGTACCTATTTTTAGAACAGGAATTCGTGTATGTTGGTGATGCCGGAATTGTAGAGCCTAGTGGTAAATCTGAACGTTACGGATTAGATATTGGTTTGCGTTATCAATTTACCGATTGGTTGTATTTTGATACCGATGCCACACTTACACATGCCAGAAGTGTAGACGAACCAAGTGGTTCAGATTATATTCCTTTGGCGCCAGATTTTACGCTAACAGGTGGATTGGCTATTAATGACTTAAATGGTTTTTCGGCTGGAATTCGCTACCGCTTTATTGATGACAGACCAGCAAATGAGGATAATTCTATTGTTGCAAAAGGTTATTTTGTAACCGATTTAAATATGAATTATGCCTTCAATAAAAATTTCAGTGTTGGTATGGCTATTGAAAATGTGTTTGATACCGAATGGAATGAAACCCAATTTGCTACCGAAAGCCGACTGCAAACCGAAATAGATCCAGTTGAAGAAATTCATTTTACACCAGGAACACCATTTTTTATAAAAGGGATTGTAAGTTATAAGTTTTAAGTGTTTTGTTGTTAATGAAAACTAGCAGACAGCTGGTAAGAGCTGTGTGTTATGTGTTTTTGTTAGTTTGTGAGCGTCTGTTTAATACAGGCGCTTTTTTTACAACATATTTTGAAATCTATAAGTATCACCAATGTTTACAATTATCATCAGTTACAATGTTTTTATCAATTTTGAAAATAGATTTCAACTTTTCAGAATTTAACTCCTCGTCAAGTTCATTGCTAAATCTCTTTTCAATATAAATTCCATTAGGTAAGTTTTTATGTCTTATCCATTTTTCATAAGCTGTTGGATGTGTTAATATGGGCAAATGAGAATTAAATGATTTGTCAACAATATAAAGATTGGAGCCTGCATGTTTTTTAAGCTTTTTTTTAAGGTTATAGGTGCTTTTTAAAGCATATACGGCATAATTTTGATTATTTATAAGGGTGTCTTCCAATGCAATAAATTCATAATCATCGGCTACATTTTTAAACATGTTTCTGTATTTAGAAAAAGCCTCACAATCTATATTGATAAATTCAGCTTTATTTAATTCTGTTTTAGAAACAAGCACATTAGCATGTAACTTATCATGCTGGTGGAAAATTAATTTATAATTCAAGCTATCTTCAACGCTTAAAGTCACATAATAACTATTGTCTTTGGAATTGGTTAAATATATAGTTTGGTTCTTGATAGAATCTTCTTTAAAAAAGGTTGTTTCATAGGTTAACATATAATCAAAATGAAACGTTTTTTGCGAAAAACAGAGAACGGGAAGCAGCAAGACAAGCAGCAAATTTTTAGACATGAACTATTTATTAAATACTATTAACTAGGACACAAGTTAATAACAAAATCAGCTTTTAAACATCGATATATAAATTTACGATGTTTAAAAGCTGATTATGTTACTGTTATATTAAATAACTTGTTTTATGATGCTGAAACAGCTCCAAGGGTATACAATTGCTCCATGGTTGGCGTTTCACTTCCGCCTGCAGGTTCTAAAGTAATTCCAAAAGCTTCAGACGCATTGGCATTTTCTATGGTGAAAATTTTATTCGGATCGTTTGAGAAATTATCTATGGTTCCTAAACTAGTAGGAGCCAACGGATTTAGTGTTAAAGACCAAACCTGATAAACCTTTCCAGGAGGTGGTTCAGGTAAACCTTGAACATCTAAATACACAGTATTGGCATTTTTATCCCAATACACATTTGCATAAGATTCTGGTGAAACGGCCTGACCAGCAAGCGGAACAGAAAGAATTTCCTTATCACGTAAAACCGATAGTAATTTTTGAGCTTCCGTTAAATTCGCAGTCGCTGTGCTTATCCGTTCTTCCAATAAGGTGTTATCTATAGTTTGCTCTTGCAACTCTGTTTCTACAACCTGAATATCAGATTTTAAAGTGTTATTCTGATTAAATAAATACATAAGCCCAACTGCTAGTAATACAGATGCTGCCCAGCCAGAATACGCAAACCAATTTATTTTAGATTTCTGTAGCGGAATGACTTTCGTTTCAATATCATTATCTGTATTCAAACCTAGTTTGTCTTTTACAGCTTGGAAAAGGTGTTTTGAATTTGAAGGCGCAGCAGCTGCGGTTAACTGCATAATAGCAGCTTCAATTTTTAAAACTTCGTCTAATAAATCAGGATTTTCAAGAAGTTGTTTATACACGGACTCATTTTCTTCATCAGAAAGACTTCCGGCTATATAAAGCTCTAAAATTCCAGATTCTATGTATTCTTGATTTGTCATTTTTTAATTTACATCGAGCATAATTCGAAGCTCATTTATACAATTTCTATTTCTAGTTTTAATGGTGCCAATCGGCATATCTAAAGTTTCGGAAGCTTCTTTTTGGGTGTATCCTTTAAAGTAAAGTAACTCGATAACTTCAATACATTTTTTAGCTAACTTATCTACAAAACCTTTAATGCCAATAGCATTTGTTTGCTCGTTTAAGTTATCATTGTTTTCTAATATATCTACGAAAAAATCAGCCTGAAGGTTTTTTTTCGAATTTTTAAAGTTTTTAGATCGGGTTTTATCGATAGCCGCATTACGCGCTATATTAAGAATCCATGTAAAAAATCGTCCTTTTTTAGAAGAATAGGTTGAAGCATTGTGCCAAGCTTTAATGAATACATCTTGCATGACCTCTTCAGCCAGATCATTGTCTCTTACAATATTATAAATAACGCCATGCATACTATCACTATACATATTGTATAATGTTTCAAAGGCCTTTTCGTTTTTATCTTGAAATTGTGAAACCAGCGTTTCTAATTGCATATAGTTGGTATTAGTTGTCCAAAGTAGGGAATAAATGGCAATAAAAAAAGCTGTACTGGACAGCTTTTTTTAAATAATTTTTCATGTACTATTTTACTCAATAACGCCTGCACAACTTACACGTGCACCAGCATCTCCAGAGGGTTGCGATGTGAAATCATCTTGCCCTTTGTGTACAATTACCGCTTTTCCAAGAATATCTTTAGCAGGATCGCCACAACCAATACACCATTGGTCAGTAGTAAATGTAATAGTACCGTTTCCATTTTCTTCGGCTACAAAATTACCAATATCACCTTTGTGGTATCCTTGAACGTCACCCCATTTACCGTGTGGTTCTCCTGTTGGATTCCAATGACCTCCAGATGACTTCCCGTCATCTGATGAGCAATCAGCCGTTTCATGCAAATGAATGGCGTGCATGCCAGGTTCTAATCCGCTCATTACCGCTGTCATAGTAACGGTTCCGTTTTCCTCGTTAAAAACGACACTACCAGATACGTTGCTGCCACTTTTAGAGTTTAAATCGGCCGTTACTTTTTTGCTAACCATAGGTTCGTCTTCCATAGTGGTTTCCTCGGTAACCATTTCGGTTTCCGTGGCTTCCATTTCAGTATTTTCTTTTTTATCGTTTTTACAACTTGTAGCAAATACTAAAGTAACTACAAGCGTTAAAAGGCTTAATTTTTTCATGTGATTTATTTGTTTTTGTGTTTAACCGAAAGTTACATATTATTTCACGTAATATGAAATATTCTGATTTTAATTGTATGATAATTATCATATTTTACGTGATGAAAAGATTTTAATTTTGCCTAATATTTAGTTAGGTATGTCAAAATTATTAGTAAATAAGTATAACGTAGCAGGTCCAAGATACACCAGTTACCCGACGGTTCCATATTGGGATGACACCACATTTTCAATTAAAAAATGGGAGTCAAGTCTGCAACAATCTTTTAAAGAAAGTAATGATAGTGAAGGTATTAGTTTATACATTCATTTACCTTTTTGCGAGAGTTTATGCACCTTTTGCGGTTGTAATAAACGGATTACGACCAGACATGAAGTAGAATCACCATATATAGGTTATGTACTTAAAGAATGGCAAATGTATGTTGAATTATTAGGAAGCATTCCTCAAATTAAGGAGCTGCATTTAGGTGGTGGAACACCAACTTTTTTTTCGCCTAAAAATTTAGAACGGCTAATAAACGGTATTTTTTCGATTGCCGAAAAAGCAGACGATTACGAATTTAGTTTTGAAGGTCACCCGAATAATACGACAAAAGCCCATTTACAAACCTTATATGATTTAGGATTTCGTCGTGTAAGTTATGGTGTTCAGGATTATAATGAAACCGTTCAGAAAGCCATTCATCGGATTCAACCTTTTGAAAACGTGAAGCGTGTAACGGAAGAGGCTCGTGAAATTGGTTATACCAGCGTGAGTCATGATATTATTTTTGGATTGCCATTCCAAACGGTAGAACATGTTGCTGAAACGATTAAGAAAACCAAAGAATTGATGCCAGATCGCATTGCTTTTTATAGTTATGCGCATGTACCTTGGATAAAGGGTAATGGACAACGTGGATTTCAGGATTCTGATTTGCCTTCTGCAGAAAGTAAGCGCAAACAATATGAATTAGGTAAAGAAGAATTAGATGTTTGTGGCTATGTTGAAATAGGTATGGATCATTTTGCATTAAAAACGGATAGTTTGTATCAAGCCACAGAAACCAAAGCTTTACATAGAAATTTTATGGGCTATACTGCTAGTAAAACTCAAATAATGGTTGGGCTAGGTGTTTCAGCAATTAGTGATAGTTGGTATGGTTTTGCTCAAAATGAAAAGAAATTAGAAGATTATTACAAACGATTAGATGCTGAAGAAATCCCCGTTTTTAGAGGTCATATTTTAAATACAGAAGATTTAATTATTAGACGGCATATTCTTAACCTTATGTGCCAATTTGAAACTAGTTGGGCATTAAAGGCTAATTGTTTTGAAGAATTACCAGATGTTTTAGTTCAGCTTAAAGAGTTAGAAAATGATGGACTTATTATTATAGGTTCAAATAAAATAACCGTTACAGAAAGCGGTAAACCTTTTGTTAGGAACGTATGTATGGCTTTTGATTTGTTGCTTCAAAGAAAAAAACCTGAAGCGCAGTTGTTTTCAATGACCATTTAAGATTTTTAAAAACCAATTATTAACTAAATAATCAATCATAAAACGTTAATGCTATTTGTTTTCGTTTAATTAAAATAAACCCATCATGAAAAAAATAATTGTACCAATAGATTTCTCGGAATATTCTGAATATGCATTAGAAACTGCTGCTATTTTAGCTAAAAAAAATAATTCCGAAATTTTAGCGCTTCATATGCTTGAATTGTCTGAAGCTATTTTAACAAAGGATTCAAGCGATCAAATGGAATCATTGTTTTTTATGAAGTTGGCTGAAAAACGTTTTACCGAATTTTTAGACAAACCTTATTTAGAGGGTGTAACGGTTACACCAATTGTTAAACATTTTAAAGTGTTTAGTGAAGTTAATGAGGTAGCAAAAGAAAACCAAGCAGATTTAGTTATCATGGGATCTCAAGGAAGCAGTGGTATTAAGGAATATTTTGTAGGTTCAAATACTGAAAAAGTTGTGCGTTATTCAGAAATTCCCGTATTAGTAATTAAACATAACCCAATTTTAACGGAGTTTGATACCATTGTCTTTGCATCAGATTTTTCAGAAGATGCTGTTGCAGCTTACCTTAATGCTAAAGACATGTGTAGCACGTTAAAAGCCAATATGAATTTGGTGTACGTTAATTTACCTGGCGAAAATTTTAAGAGCACTGCCGAAATGGAAGGCAAGATTGTTGCGTTCTTGAAAAAAGCAGAAGGAGATTTAGATAGCCTTGCAAAGGTAACTTTTGTAAGTGATTATACGGTAGAACAAGGTATTTCTAATTTCGCAAACCTTATTGGAGCTGATTTAGTTGCCATTGCTACGCATGGAAGAAAAGGAATTGCTCATTTCTTTGAAGGCAGTATTTCAGAGGATGTTGCCAACCATTCTACACTTCCAGTAATGACATTTAAAATTTAATTTTTCATAGTTTTTTCATAGTAATTTTATCTTAATTTGTTAGTAATAAAAAAGAGCTGAACATAGGTTTGGCTCTTTTTTTATTTTTTAATATTTTATAGATGAAATCAGGTTCAAATTAAAAAGGACAAAAATATCCGAAATATGACAATTGTCATATTTTTTGGTTGTCTTAATTTTTACTTTTGACCTATAAATTTAAATATACTATGAGAACAACACTAAAATTAATGACCGTATTATTCGCGATGGCTATAATAAGCTGTGGCGGAAAGGAAGAAAAGAAAAAAGAATCTTTTTCTTATGACAAGAAAGAAACAAAAACAGAAACAACTACTAAAAAAGAAGAGGTGGTTCCGCCTTCTAAGCGCGTTGATTTAACAAGCAAAGGTGTTGGGCCAATAACATCCATTACATTAGATGCTACTATAGATCAGGCCATGGTAGATCATGGAGCAGAGGTTTATAAGAAAATGTGTACAGCCTGCCACAGAACCGACAAGAAATTTATCGGGCCAGCTCCAACAGGAATTATGTCACGAAGATCACCAGAATGGATTATGAATATGATTTTAAATCCGGAACAAATGGTAAAAGAAGATCCATTGGCAAAAGAATTATTAATGGAGTTCAACGGATCACCAATGGCTAATCAAAACCTTACTGAAGAAGAAGCAAGAGCTGTTTTAGAATACTTCAGAACCTTAAAATAATTATACATTATGAAACC
>CBFHJN010000024.1:0-19571 GCA_965655805.1 Flavobacteriaceae bacterium | reverse complement strand
TAGGGTATTAGACAGTATGGCGGTTTCGTATAACCGTCAGTTACGGGTTTATAGGCGTTAGTAAATCGAAGGTTCAGCGCAGCTAATTCCGAGTGAATTCGGACGCAGTCGAATCCGCCAACCCGAGCACGAAATGCGAATAGGCGAAGCAAATTGCGGTTATGCATTGTTGGCTACAGTTTTTTTATTTTCATTATAGTTTTTCATTCAAATCTTGTCTTCCAACTATGGTTACTATTTCAACAATATTTTTATTGACTTTATAGTAAATACTGTCAACTCCACAAACGCAACGTCTATAACCTTCTTTTATATAGTCCACAGATTCAAAAGAAAAAGGTCGTTCCGCAATAATGTCAAAATATTCATAAAAAGACTCAAAATAGTTGTCTGCTTGGGTCATTCTGAATTTTTTAATTCCGTAATGGTGAATCCGAATCAAGTCATTTTTGGCTTCGTTTGTCAGTTTGTATTTAGCCATTTAGCAAAGACTTTGATTGAGCTAAAATACTTTCTTTACTGTCATTCGTAAAGCCGCTTTTTTCAGCTTTTTCAATTTTAGCTCGAATCCAGTCAATTTGAACTTGCTGTTTTCGTGCTTGTCTAATCAAATCGTTAACTAACTCGCTTTTGCTTGAATATTCTTTATTATCTACTTGAGATTTTAGCCATTCATCGTTCGGCTTTGTAAATGATATACTTTGTCTCGACATAATCTAATTTTTTGATGTAAATATACACCACATATGAATCATTTCCAAATTGTAGCCAACGGCAGTCTGTATAAAAACTAAATATCATTCTCTGACAATAGCTTATTCAAGAATTTTTAAAGTCACCTACCCGAATAACTAAGCTATAAAAATAGGGTATCAGACAGCCTGACGTGCTTGTATAAGATTAGTTGCGGGTTTTGAGCATTAAATTTAGCAAATAAAAAACGAATAGAAAGTAGACTGAACCCAAAAGCTTGGACTAATTTATGATTAATTATATACATCTTAATTTAGCATTTTAATAAAAACACTAAATTAAGGCCTATAAATAAGAAAGCACAAAAGAGAGGAGTAAGGTTAATATACACGCAGAGACATTGATCTCGTCAACATTGAAAATCCCCTCTCTTTTCTACACAGATTTCGTACAGTTCTATGAGGCTTTTAGACCTCGATTTTAAGTCGTTGAAACTCGCGTAGATTGTCCTTTCAAAAAACATTTTCTTATGAATAAAGATATTAAATATTTTGGAACTGCGAAGCACATCATGAATACCTCTTAAAACAACAATAAAAGTGATATGAATAATAGACATTAGCCATCTGGTTTTTGATGTTATAGATTCTGATGGCAATTATTATCAGTTTAAAAACAGGGTTTCTGGTTTTAAAAAGTTTGTGAAACTCTTAAACGAAAACAGTCATTGTGTGATGGAAGCAACAGGCTATTATCACTATCAATTAGCTTATTTTTTGTTAGAATCTGGTATCAAATTGTCTGTAGAAAATCCATTAGCAGTTAAACGCTTTATCCAGATGAAGCTATCGAAGATCAAGACGGATAAAAGTGATTCAAAACTGATTTGTGAGTATGCAAAACAGGTAGAATTAAAACTTTGGCAAGGTAATTCTAAACACCAAACAGAATGCTTACAGATGATCAGACTCCTTTCTATGTATACAAAACAGAGCACGATGATAAAAAATAAATTGCATGGTGAAGAAGTTTTAGGCTATCCAAGTAAAGCGGTTGTGCAATCTTTGAAACGTAGTTTAAAACAGGTTAAAAAAGAAATGAAAACCTTGGAAGATAAATTACTAATTTTAGTAAAACAAGTGCATCAAGATATGCTAACACGTTTAAAAACCATACCAGGCATTGGTGCGAAAACATCACTTATGTTGGTAGTTCTTACAGACGGTTTTGAGCGTTTTACAAGCGGAAGTGAGTTGTGTAGTTACGCAGGTTTAACGCCTGTAATTAGAAAGAGCGGAAGCAGTGTAAAAGGACGACCTCGTATCAGCAAAATAGGTAACCAGAAGCTCCGAAATTTATTATTTATGTGCATTTTTAACGCTTGTAAATACAACAAGGCATGCAGGGAAATTTATGAACGATTAGTAGCAAAAGGAAAGAGCAAAAAATTGGCACTAATAGCCGTTTGTAATAAGCTACTAAAACAGGCCTTTGCAATTGCTAAATCAGGACTAATATATGAGGATACTTACAGAGGTAACTTGGTAAAAAAATAATTCAATTTTACTTGTTTTTTACCACAGTACTTTGTTACCTGCTGGCTTTTCCTTTTCACACTTTAACCTTTTTTCAGTTTAAGTCAATTGTAGCTTAATATATTTCGATGGTAAAATTTCGTATACTTCTCGAAAGCATTTAGAAAAATAAGTAGGACTGCTAAATCCTGTTTGATAGGCAATTTCTGAAATATTTGATTCTTGTTTGTCTAACAATTCAATAGCATTGTTCAACCGATAATTCTTTAAAAAACTGTTCGGTGACATTCCTATTAACGTCATCATGGTTCTATATAATTTCGATTTACTATATCCTAGATTTTTATGAAAATCAATAACGTTAGTACTTGAGTCTGACCAAACTTTTTCTGTGTATTCCATTAGTTGTACCATAAATTCCTCATCTTGTGAATTTAGTACATTAAACTCATTATTATCATCTAAAGAAATTTGTCGGTTTTCACTTTCATACAAATCTTTAATTTCCTTTGATATAGCAATTTTCTCATTGGACAAAAGAGCTAAATAATTAGCTTTTTTAATAGTGTCTTCGAAAATACTTTCTTTATTAGTTACTGGAATACCAGCACTAATACCAATTTGAAATTGTAAATCTGGAGTAATTACACAGTTGTAGATTTCTTGTGTTTCAAGCGCGCTTTTGATGGCATTAGTTACTGAATCAAAAGATATTAGATAGGAATTTGCTTTCTCCTTAACAATACGTCCTTTCTGTTTGCTAATTATGTTATTAATTGATTTATGGTATCCACGAATTGCCGCACTTAAAGTTTTATAACCATCTTTTCGTAAGTTTTTCTTTTTTAAGGTAACTACCATTAAAGTTCTAAAAGCGGGGTCGTTTATAATATTAAGCTTTGTGTTTTGTGATTTTTCTGGGTCTTCAATTCTGCCTAAAAATGATTCTACAATTGTGTCGTTTACTTCAATAATTCGTTGTGGAACTGCTCCATGGGCTTTTTGATGTAAATCTACAATTGCTTGTTCGTTAGGTGCTTCTATTAAGCAAAATGCAGTTTGTCTATGTTCATCGCACCAATAAGTTAATCCGCGACAATTATATTTATGTTCAATTTTCAAATCTGCTTGATGCATTTCTGCAACATGTTCTGCAGTTACTCCATCAGGCAAATCGTGAAAGTCCATATATATTGGCATAATCTTTTTTTTGTAAGATACTAATTTTAAAAAACAAGAAATCGCCATGACTTTGGCAACTTCTTGTTAATTTAATTTTTACTTATTGTTCAGCTGTTACTGGACTTATAATTGCTGCTACTTCACTTATTGAATTTGCTGGAAAATTCCCTTTTTTAGCATGTTCTTCAATTAATTCTTTATTTTTTGCTTTGTAAACGCAATAAACTTTATCGCCTGTAACATAACTATGTTGCCATTCAATTATAGGTCCCATTTCTTTCAAGACTGAACATGATGTTTGAGAGATTCCTTTAAGTTGTTCTGCTGTTAAATCTCCAGCTCCTGGAATAATACGTTCTATTACATATGTTTTCATAATGTCATTGTTTTTAATTGTTGTTTGATTTTCTTTTTGTTGTGCTTGAGTATAATTGAGAGTAAACACAATTAGGACTAAAACTAATTTGATTGTTTTCATAATAGATGTTTTAAATATTAATAATTCAAAAGTAAAACACTTTAAAATCAATCAATTATGCTTTTAGTCCAAAAAATCACAATTTTGGTTCAATGCTTTTTTCAGCTTGCAGGTAACGGTTTGGCTATGAATAGTAGCGGAATTGGAACGATTAACTAGCAAATGAGAACGAACTTAAATAGAATTATTAACCTTACGGTAAGCACTGCAACCGCTATTTTTTATAGCCGTTGTTATAAGCCGTTAATTTTAAAAATGATGAACTTAAAAGACTTTAAATTAGTAAAAAACAGACAAAGACCAGATTTCTGCTACTCTTATGAAAAAAAAGAACCAAGTCGCAAATACTCAATATTTACGATGAACGGAGGAAAAACATTTTTAGCTTCAATTGAAGAACCAAGAATGGATAAAAAATGGTATTCTGAATTTTTGGAAACTCACGATTCAGTAGAAAAATGTTTGACCGCATTCGATGGTTTTTAGCCTTCTTATGGTGGTGGATTGAGAGTTCAAGTGGATAGCAAAAATAAAATAAACTTACGTCTTGATATGGGATTTGGTAGAAATGGCATTCACGGAACATATATAAGTTTTTCGGAGGCATTTTGGTTCTAGTTATAATTATTGAAATTGGTTATTAGGAAAATGAGAATTTTCCGATTAATAGATATTTTTGAGAATGAAGACTTTAACTTTGGGTTATAGTTTTCAATAATTTAAATAATTCCTCTTATCTTTTTTTTGTTTCTGAAGTACTTCTAAACATATTAGAAGCTACAAAATTATCTTTTGCATCTCACTGTTCTACATGCAATAATCCATATACACCTTATTAAACCAACATACAAATTCTTTACTTTCTTTAGAATGCCTAACGATTTATACAGTTAATACATTTTTAGTCTGCTTTTTTCTATTTGCCACGCAGTATTACGTATTTTTACAGATTACTTCAAGTATTTCAAAACATGCAACATCTAAAAGAAACATCAGATAAAAAAGATAAATCACAACCTAAAGTCACCATGAAACAGGCTTTTAAAACCATTATTTGGCCAAGGCGAAATTTGGTTTTTATTGGTCTGATTTTAATTGTTATTAGGAGTTTGTCTGGTTTAGTTTTGCCATGGCAGAGTAAAGTGTTACTGGATGAGGTGGTTCCCGATAAAAACATGTCGCAGTTGTACACTTTAATAGTTATTGTCATTGGTGCTATAACTATTCAAGCGGTAACGTCATTTTTATTAACAAGGATATTAAGCGTTCAAGCACAATATTTAATCAGCGAATTACGATCGCAAGTACAGAAAAAAGTGCTGTCCTTACCCATTAGTTTTTTCGATAATACCAAATCTGGTGCACTCGTATCCAGAATTATGACCGATGTAGAAGGCGTGAGAAATTTAATTGGAACCGGTTTGGTGCAACTAGTTGGTGGTTCTTTTACAGCAGTGGTGTCCTTAATCATTTTAATAAAACTAAATGCTTGGATGACGTTATTTGTCTTTGTTCCCTTGTCCATTTTTGGATATATAGCTTTGCGTGCTTTCAAATTTATTCGCCCCATTTTTAGAGCACGTGGTAAAATTAATGCCGAAGTTACAGGACGTTTAACCGAAACATTGGCAGGCGTACGCGTAATAAAAGCCTTTAACGCGGAAGAACAAGAAAGTATTGTATTTGAAAAAGGGGTTGATAAATTGTATCAAAACGTTAAAAAGAGTTTAACGGCTACTGCTTTAATGACAAGCTCTTCAACCTTTTTAATTGGTGTTGCCACAACTGGTATTATGGGAATTGGCGGTTACTACATGATGATTGATGACATGACGACTGGTGACTTTCTATTCTTCACATTAATTCTCGGTTTTATGATTGCTCCCATTGTACAGATGAGTAATATAGGTAGCCAACTAACCGAAGCTTTGGCAGGTTTAGATAGAACAGAAGAGCTTATGAACATGACTGCAGAAGAAGATAATCAAAACAGAAACATTCAATTAAACACAATTAAAGGTGATATAGAATTTGATGATGTATCCTTTTCTTATGAAGAAGGAAAAGACGTGCTACACAACATTAGTTTTAAAGCGCCTGCTGGTTCGGTAACAGCTTTAGTAGGAAGTTCGGGCTCTGGAAAATCAACCATTGCTGGACTTTCAGCGACATTTTTAACACCAAAATCAGGTAAAGTGACAATTGATAATCAGGATTTATCAAAAGTTAAATTAAGCAGTTTCCGGAAATACCTTGGTGTGGTGTTGCAAGACGAATTTTTATTTGAAGGTACCATTCGGGAAAACATTATGTTTCCAAGACCTAATGCAACAGAAACTGAAGTGCAAAACGCTGTAAAAGCAGCTTATGTAAACGAATTTACTGATAGGTTTGATGACGGTTTAGAAACCTTAATAGGGGAAAGAGGTGTGAAATTATCAGGTGGTCAACGACAACGTTTGGCTATTGCACGTGCTATTTTAGCCAATCCGAACATCATCATATTAGATGAAGCAACTTCCAGTTTAGATACCGAAAGTGAAGCCTTAATTCAGAAAAGTTTAACCCAATTAATTAAAAACAGAACCACGATTGTTATTGCTCACCGTTTAAGTACCATCAGAAAAGCCGATCAGATTTTAGTTATCGAAGCTGGTCATATTGTTGAACGTGGAACTCATGACGAATTAATAGCTAAAGAAGGTAGATATTATGAATTATATACCTATCAGGCTAAAATTTAAGATAAGAATCATAATTGAATAGCGTAATAAGAATTGTAAAAAAAATAGCGCTTTAAATTAATTTAAAGCGCTATGATATTTATCTCTTGGGGTAAACCTTATTTT
This sequence comes from Flavobacteriaceae bacterium, assembly GCA_965655805.1. GTDB lineage: Bacteria > Bacteroidota > Bacteroidia > Flavobacteriales > Flavobacteriaceae > Algorimicrobium. The sequence continues at coordinate 12,834 of CBFHJN010000024.1, read as the reverse complement.
TTTATAAACTTCAACGTTTTGTTATTAGCTAAATTGATAAAGTACAAGCCTTTATTCAAATTTGAGATATTAATTTTTTGATTCGGATTCATTGTACCTGAAACAACCCTTTTACCCAATATATCATAGATGTTGTAGTTGGTAATTGTTTTTAATCCAGTTAGTTCAATATAGTTTGAAGATGGATTTGGAGTCACGCGCATTTGGCTTAATTCAACTTCAAATTCAATTGTTGATAAGGATTCTGCGTCCCAAGTAAAAGCATCAAGCGCTAAATAATCAGCCGTTCCTGTCGTGGAAATTATTATCTCATCAACATTTTTTTCAGAATTATCTGTTCCACCTTCGGTTGCAAAATCGATTAAGGTAAATCCATTATTAGGCGTAAATGCCGAACCATTAACAATTCCTGAGCTTTTAGATATGGTGAAAACGGAACTATTATCTTTTTTTCCTTCAATAGTAATGGTTGTTGGCGTTCCTGGTCCAGATATGCTTCTATTAGAAACAAATAAGTAAAAACTTTTTACAGTAATATCGGTACCATCAGTAGTCGAAATGGAAAACGCTGAGCCATCGCCTTGAGCAGGTGAACCAGACGAATTATCAATAAATTGATTATCAGGCCCAGAGCCATTAAATCCACCAAAAGCAAAAACTTCTATATCATAAACGGCAGCACCAGATTCTATACTAGTTATCGTAAAATTTTGAGAATTAGAAACAAATGTTGTTGCTCCTCCTGTTTCTGATTCAAATTCTTCGGTGGTTTGGGAAAATAGAATTCCGGCATTCATAAGGGCAAATCCAATGAATAATTGGGGTAATTTTTTAATCATAATTTTAAATTTTAGGTTAAGTTTAATATCTGGCTAATATAGGATATCTCATAAAATTAAACTCTTTTTAGCTGTTTTCTTCCAAGTATAAATTATAACTATTTTAATCACTATATTTTATAGAACGCTATCTTTGCATGATGCAACCAAAAATCCTTTTTATTACGCCTCCATTTACGCAGTTAAATACGGTGTATCCAGCAACCGCTTACCTAAAGGGGTTTATGGAATCGCATGATATATCTTTTCAGCATTGCGATTTAAGTATTGAGTTGTTCACCACTATCTTTACGAGCGATTTTTTAAGAAAGATATTTCAAGAAGCTGAAGACTTGGAGAATAATCAATTTTCGGCAGTCAGCCTTATGCAGAAACAATATGTATCAAGCGTGGATGTGGTGTTGGCATTTCTACAAAAACAAGATATTCAAACGGCTCATCAAATTTTAAAATCAGGATTTTTGCCGCAAGGCCATAGGTTATCCAAAGTAAATTTAGGAATTGTTTGGGAAGCTGGAGATATTGGTATTATTGATAAAGCCAAACATTATGGAACGCTTTTTATAGAAGAAATAGGCGATTTTATCCAAGCCAACGTTGATGAATTTTTTGCCTTTACCAAATATGCCGAACAGATTGCCACATCAGCAAGTAGCTTCAACCAGTTAGATGAATTTTTAAGTTTTCAGCCAACCATTATTGAGGAGAAAATGTTGGATATTTTAGTGGAACGGATAGAAGAGGTACAGCCTACGTTAGTCTGTTTTACCATTCCGTTTCCTGGGAATTTATTTGCAGCCTTGCGTTGTGCGCAGTTTATAAAACAGCTATTCCCATCTATTCACGTGGCTTTTGGAGGTGGTTATTGTAATACCGAATTGCGGTCATTGGAAGATCCACGGATTTTTGAATTTGTCGATTTTATTTCATTAGACGACGGCGAAGGTCCTCTGCTTAAAATCGTTCACTATTTAGAGGGTGAAATTCCTATCACGGAATTGGAACGTACCTTTATTTTGGAAAACAACCAGGTTGTTTACAAGAATAAAATGCCCAATACCATTTTTCATCATAAAAATTTACCAGCGCCTGACTATTCTGGGTTACCATTTGATAAATATGTTTCGTTTTTAGATGTGGTAAACCCTATGCATAGAATGTGGACGGATGCTAGATGGAATAAAATGACCATTTCCCATGGTTGCTATTGGAAACAATGCACCTTTTGCGATGTGTCTTTAGATTATATAGGCAATTATCAAAACACTACAGCTCATGATTTGGTTAATAAAATTGAAAAAATAGTAAAAGATACAGGTATTACAGGTTTTCATTTTGTAGATGAAGCAGCGCCTCCTAAAATGTTACGCGCTTTATCAAATGCCTTGCTAGAACGTGAAGTAAAAATTACATGGTGGACAAATATTCGCTTCGAAAAAACCTTCACTTTAGAACTTTGTGAGCTCATGGCAAAATCGGGTTGTATAGCGGTAACAGGAGGTTTGGAGGTGGCTTCAGATAGATTGTTGGCTAAAATAAATAAGGGAGTGGATATTGCTCAAGTAACACGCGTGACTCATAAGTTTTCTGCTCATAATATTATGGTTCATGCCTATTTGATGTATGGATTTCCGACTCAAACGGAACAAGAAACCATTGATTCTCTAGAAGTGGTGAGGCAGTTATTTGAAAGAAACTGTATTCAATCAGCTTATTGGCATCAATTTACAACTACTATTCACAGTCCTATAGGTCAGAATCCACAAGATTTTGGCATTGAAATAACAGGACCTGTTTTTGAAGGTTTTGCTCAAAATGATTTGTATCACTTGGATTCTCAAGGTGCAGATCATCCGAAATATACAAAAGGTTTAAATTTGGCACTACATAACTATTTAAATCATGCAGGTTTTGAAAAAAGTATGCAAACCTGGTTCAACTTTCCTATTCCTAAAACAACGCACCCTAAAAGTTTAATTCAAAGCTTTTTGAGCGATAGGCTTAATCAAGTTTAATTACTGAAGTGTAATTTTTTTAAGAACTGTTTTAGTGTTCTTCAAACTTTTTTGTTAGTGCCTTTTCAACACGAATAATAAGTATAATAATCATTATAATCATGAATGCCAGTCCCATAATTGTGGCTAAATTGGCTTGTGGTTCAAAAATAAGCCCAAGGAGTCCTGATAATGCCAATATAAAACCGAGTTTTATCATTTCTTTTGACGCATAGTTCTGGGCAAAATCCCATCTATCTTGATTTTTCATAGAGGATGTCGTTCTATAACCATAAAGACTATTTATTTTCCGAGGTGGAAATAGCAACATATAAAAACCTAAAATAATAAAGATGAATCCGACAGAAACGGGAATAAAAAAGAGTGGATTGTCAGTTAACATATGTATTTAAATTTGTTAATTTTTTTTAGCAATTAGTTAGTATGTGCTAATCATTCTGGACTTTGTAACGTAATAGGCTCCACCAAAAAGCCAAGTTGTTTTAGTTGCTCTAAAAGTCCGCAGCTATTTCGTAAATGAGCATAACCAACAGCAATAAAGGCGTTTTTGTTTTTTAATATTTTTGGAATCACGTTTAACCAATCTGAATTACGTTGTTTAATCAAAATGTTATCAGGACACGCATCTTCAAATTTATAATCTAATTGAAAATTTCGATATTTATTCGTGAAAATGCAATAATCCATATTAGGTTCATTGGTAGTAAGTTGATCAATTAAAGCTGAAATTATTTTGCGTTCCTGTTTCCAAGTTGGGTCTTTATTTTCTTTGGTAATGAGTTCAAGTTGTAAACTATCGGTTTCTAAACCTAAAACAGGAATATTATGAGTTTGCGCAATATGAATGAGGTAATTATCAAAATGATCCCAAGTATCGGTTGGTTTAACCGTTTTACACTGAATTTTTTGGAATTCCTGCTGTAGTTTCCAGCGTAATTCCAGCGGTTTTAGTTTATATAAATCTACTTTCCAATTGGTTGTAATTGTTTTAATTTTCTCTAAATCACGCTTCTTTAGGCCTTTTTCAATGGCGTTTGTAGCTTGACGTGTATTTATAATTTTACGTGTACTTTCAGAATTATCAATAGATTCAAAAATAGCGAGTTCAGATTCTAATATTGCCTGTTGTATTTCCGGAATACTATCCACAAATGAATTTCCAAACTGATGAAACGTGCCAACAACAAAGGACTGTTTTTTGTTGATTGTATCGCTTACTTTCCAAAGAATGGTGTTTTGTGCGGTTACTGAAAACCCTAGAGCTACGAACAAAAGGCATAAGAGATGTCGCTTCATAAATAGCATTGTATTAATTGTTTTGAAATAAATTATTTAAAAACGCACCAATATGAACTTGATTGTGTTTTATCATTTGGGCTTTTGCAGATTCAAAATCTTCCGCATTTTTATCTTGAGAAAGTTTAAATTTTCCTTCCCAATCGGTTATGGTGATTTTAAAACCCTTGATGTATGGCACAAATTTATCCATTCTAGCATCTTCATAATCAAGTTGAAATGTATGTTCGGGTGCTTCTAGGAACTGCGTCATTTCAACGATACTTTGCTTAATGGAATCGGGATTTTCAATTTCTGAAACCAACCCTTTTAGGTGCACTTTTATATAGTTCCAAGTTGGTAATTGCGCAGTTTTATAAATACTTGGCGATATATAGCACTGTGGTCCTGAAAAAAGCAACGTTACTTTTTGGTTATTTTTTAACAATAAAGCATGCGGATTATTGGCGTCAATATGCCCAATTAACTGTTGGTCCTTTAATATTAGCGGTACATGTGTAATTACTGGTTCGTTGTTTAAAACAGAAATAACGGTTGCTAAAGGATAGTTTTTTATGACCTGAATTAAGTGATTCCTATTTGAATCTTGATGATGTTTTGGTGGATAATTCAAAATATAAAATGTGCTTTTAAAGAATTATTTATATGATTAATTAATTGCAGTTGAAATTTACAATATTTATCTTTAACGTATGCCAGAAAAAGCACCATCATTATCTATAAAAAATTGGTCGGAAGCCGATCAACCTCGTGAAAAATTACGCGATAAAGGCAAAGCTGCTTTAAGCGATGCTGAATTAGTTGCAATTATAATCGGTTCTGGAAGTCGGAATGAAAGTGCTTTAGATTTGTGCAAACGTATTTTGGCAAGTGTAGATAATAATTTAAATCAATTGGGTAAGTTAAGCTTAAAGCAACTCATGGATTTTAAAGGTATAGGCGAAGCTAAAGCTATATCCATTGCTGCTACTATGGAATTAGGTAGAAGGCGTAGAGGCGAAGTAGCTTTGCAACGGAAAAAAATAACATCCAGTCAGTCGGTTTTTGAGCTTATGCAACCTATTATTGGTGAGTTGTCATATGAAGAATTTTGGATTATCTATTTAAATAATTCCAATAAAGTCATTCAGAAGCAACAATTGAGTAAGGGTGGAATTACGGGAACATTGGTTGATGTGCGTTTGGTTTTAAAAACCGCTTTAGAGTATGGAGCTGTAGGACTAATTTTGGCACATAACCATCCGTCTGGAACGTTAACACCCAGTGAAGCGGATAAGCAAATTACACAGAAACTAAAAAAAGCTAGCGAAAGTTTAGATATAAAAGTACTGGATCATTTAATAGTAACCGAAAAGGCCTATTTTAGCTTTGCAGATGATAATTTACTGTAATGATCCTCATATACACACACAAAATCACACCACGAATCAAATATGTATTTAAGCATATTTTTACCCGAGTATTGCAAATTCCAGTCACCTTTACGACAACAGTTGAAGATTTTATTTCGCACAGTTCCATTAAAATATCCTACACCAAACAGCCTTTAAGCAACGAATTATTTATAAAAAGTCATGAGCTACTTTTTGAGCAAGGATTGTCAGATGTTGTGGTTCAGGTGCAAGATTGGGAGGAAACCAAATGTTTTTTTACCACCAATGATAAGAGTTGTGTTCCCTATGATATGTTTGCGGCCACTTTTTATTTGTTGAGTCGTTATGAAGAATACTTACCGCATGTTAAGGATGAATATGGACGTTTTACAGCCGAAGAAAGTTTAGCTTTCAAACATGGTTTTTTACACCAACCTGTTGTGGATATTTGGGCTTATAAATTTAAGCGTATTATAGAAATGCAATTTCCCGATTTTGTGTTTCCAAACAAAACATATACCATAAAACCAATTATTGATGTGCCTTCTGCATATAGTTTTAGAGCCAAAGGTCTAATGCGTACCGTAGGCGGAACCCTTAAAGATGCTGTTGGATTTAAATTTCATAGATTATACATGCGATTTATGGTTTTGTTAGGTTTTAAACACGATCCTGATGATACGTTCAAGTATATTATAAATAGGCAAAAACAGCATAAAAACAAGTTTTTATTTTTCTTTTTAATTGGCGATTATTCAACCTACGACAAAGGAGTTAATGCCCAGAAAAAGGAATTTATTTCGTTAATAAAACAGGTAGCGGATTACAGTCGTGTTGGATTAAAAGCTTCATATTTTGCATTGGATAATATAGCTATTTTGAAGAAAGAAAAACGGCGGATGGAATCTATTGTAAATTCCACATTACTAGCCTCTAGGCAATCATTTTCTAAATTGAATTTACCAACATCTTATAGAAATCTGGTGGAACTAGAAATCCTAGAAGATTATACCATGGGATATGTGAATCATATGGGTTTTAGGGCAGGAACCTGTACACCTTTTTTCTTTTATGATTTAGATTTTGAAATCCAAACACCTTTAAAAATAACCGCATATCACGTTTTGGATTATACACTTTTAAAACATCAATCTTTATTAGATAAAAAGGAGGCACTCCTGCGAATCATTAATCAGGTGAAACTGGTAAATGGGGAATTTGTTTCGGTTTTTCATAATTATACCTTTAGTGATATTGATCGATGGAATGGTTATAAAGAATTGTTTAATATGATATTAGATTCAACAAGTGAAAATTAAAGGCATAACCGACATTTTTTTTGACCTAGATCATACCCTTTGGGACTTTGATAAAAATTCAGCATTAACATTTGAAAATATTTTTGAAACACATAATATTGGTGTTGATTTAATGGAATTTCTAAAAGTTTATGAACCTATAAATTTGAACTATTGGAAATTATATAGGAATAATCAAATTGACAAAGAATCTTTGCGATATAGGCGCTTAAAAGAAAGTTTTGATGCTATTAAAATGATAGTTCATGATGATATGATTCATCAATTATCTGAAGATTATATCATAAATTTACCCACATATAACCACCTGTTTGATGGAACTTTAGAGTTGTTGGAATATTTAAAGCCAAACTATCATTTGCATATTATTACCAATGGATTTCAAGAAGCTCAAGATAAAAAGATGGTTCAATCTAAAATTTCAAACTATTTTAAAACCGTTACGAATTCGGAAATTGCAGGTGTTAAAAAGCCCAACCCTATAATTTTTGATTTTGCATTAAATAGGGCATTTGCAGATAAAAAAACAAGTGTTATGATAGGCGATAATATAGAGGCTGATGTGTTAGGCGCTTTAAATTTTGGTATGGATGCCATTTGTTTTAACTATCATGGCGTAGAAATTGATAAACGTATCAAACAGGTTACAAATTTATCCGATTTGAAAGCCTATTTATAATTTTAATGTATCTTTAATCTTTTCTTTTTAAAAAAAATCATGATAAAAAAAATCACACTTTTAGTCGTTATATTTTTAACTTTTCAGTCCAATTTTGCTCAAAGCGATTTGGATCAATATAAGTATGTTATTGTTCCAACCTCTTATGATTTTAGTACTGAACGGGATCAATATCAATTAAACTCGTTAACGAAGTTTTTATTTGAAAAACAAGGCTTTACTGTTCTTATGAGCGATGATCCATTACCTCAAGATTTAATAAATAATGGGTGTTTAGCCTTGTGGGCAGATGTGTTAAATGAATCTGGTATTTTTATGACAAAATTTAGAATTCAATTAAAAGATTGTCAAAAACAAGTGGTTTATACTTCAGGAATAGGGCAGTCTCGAGAAAAAAAATATCAAGTAGCTTATAATTTATCGTTACGCCAAGCATTTGAATCCTTCAATACTCTTAATTATAGTTATAAGCCTGAAGTTTCTCAACAAGAAGTTACAGAGGTTAAGCCTGCAAGTTTAGAGGTTACGGCAGCTCCTGCTGTTCTAGTAGATCAAACTATTTCTGATTCTAAAAAAACAGATGCAACACAAAAATTAACGGCTAGAAAAATAAACACCATTAATTATGAATTGTTGAATGACGGAGGTGAAGTTGTTTATACCTTAATGTTTTCAGGAAAAGAAGAGTTTTACATGGTTCAAGGAATGCAAGCTACTGTTTATAAATTAAATGGTAAATGGGTTCTGGCTAAAACAATGGCAGATGGTTCGCTGCAAGTGCATACTTTAAACGTAAATTTTTAATAACCGTATTTATCTTTCCAGCGTTGTTTTAAAAACTCCCGTTGGGCATTTTCACGAGTATTATTTCCAGGCTCATAGAATTTGGTATTTTTAATATCATCTGGTAAAAATTCTTGATTCGCAAAATTGTTCTCATAATTATGAGCATATTGGTAGTTTTCACCATAACCAATTTCTTTCATGAGTTTGGTAGGTGCATTTCTAATGGATAGAGGCACACTTAAATCACCCGTTTCACGAACAATTTGTTGCGCTTTACCAATAGCCAGATACGCAGCATTACTTTTTGCCGAACATGCCAAATAGGTAACACACTGGCTCAAAATGATACGTGATTCTGGATTACCAATAGTTGAAACCGCTTGAAACGTATTGTTCGCAATAACTAATGCAGTTGGGTTGGCATTCCCAATATCTTCACTGGATAATATGAGTAAACGTCTGGCAATAAATTTAACATCTTCACCACCTTCAAGCATACGTGCCAAATAGTAAACGGCCGCATTAGGATCGCTACCACGAATGGATTTTATCATGGCCGAAATTATATCATAATGCTGTTCACCTGTTTTATCATATCTAACCGTATTATTTTGAATGCGCTGCATAACTAGAGCGTTTGTAATGACAATATCTTCGTTGTCATGAGCATTCACAATTAATTCAAAAATATTGAGTAATTTTCGCGCATCGCCTCCAGAAATTCGCATTAAAGCTTCGGTTTCTTTAAGTGTAATGTTTTTTTGTGATAAGTAGGTGTCTTTTTCAATAGCACGCTTTAAAAGTGCTTCTAAATCTGCTTTATTAAAAGCATTTAAAATATAAATTTGGCAACGTGATAATAATGCTGGTATAACTTCAAAACTTGGATTTTCTGTGGTTGCGCCAATGAGTGTAACCCAACCTTTTTCAACAGCCTGTAATAAGGAATCTTGCTGCGATTTACTAAACCGGTGAATTTCATCAATAAACAGAATGGGGTTTTTAGTCGTAAATAGTCCGCCAGACTGTTTCGCTTTATCTATAACCTCTCGAATATCTTTAACACCAGAGTTTATAGCGCTTAAGGTATAAAAAGGTCTGTTGGATTCTGTGGCAATAATATTGGCCAATGTCGTTTTTCCAATACCTGGAGGTCCCCAAAAAATTAGGGATGGAATAAGACCTTGTTTAATTTGATTTGTTAATGTTCCGTGAGGTCCAATTAAATGGGCTTGACTTATATAATCATCAAGCGTTTTTGGGCGCAAACGTTCAGCTAAAGGTTCATTCATAATGTAAATTTATAAATAATTGTAATCACTATTGGAATCATTTCGTACATTTTGATTAAAATTTGTAATTCTAACGGTTTTTGAAAGACTGACAATTTTACATAACGCAAATAGTGGTTAGCTATTTGCAAAGGAACATTTATGAAAAGTCAAGAGGAGTTTAAATTTTCTTATCAGGTTTTGGTGGTACCAGTTGCTTTAGTTTTATTGTTATGGCTCGTATTTTGGTTTGAAATCCGTTTTGGATATGACTTTACAAATTATGGAATATTTCCACAGAAACTATTTGGTCTACGAGGTGTTATTTTTAGTCCATTTATTCATTCTGGAATTGAGCACTTATACCATAATACAATTCCATTATTTGTTTTAACGGCAGCTTTATTCTATTTCTACAGACAAATGGCATGGAAAATACTTGTTTTAGGTATTCTTTTATCGGGCTTTATGACGTGGTGTATTGGCAGGCCTGCTTATCATATTGGCGCCAGCGGACTTATCTATGTATTGGTCAGTTTTTTATTCTTTAAAGGAATTTTCGCCAAACATTATCGTTTAATTGCGCTCTCCTTGTTGGTTATCTTTCTATACGGTGGTATGATTTGGTACATAATGCCAATTAAGGATGGTGTGTCCTGGGAAGGTCACTTATCAGGATTAATTGTAGGCTTATTATTTGCTTTTATTTTTAAGAAGCATCTTGCAAAACCTCAAGCATATCATTGGGAACAACCGCAATTCAATGATGCGGATGATCCGTTTTTAAAACACTTTGATGAAAATGGTAATTTTATTGAAAGCCTCCCAGAAATTGAAGATATTTCACCTGAAATAGAGGAGGAGCTGCAACCTACTAAAATCAACTATATTTTTAAAAAGTCTGATGATTCATTACGTTAAACGTTGTCTGACAGCTTCATATAAAAATGCACCACAAGCAACAGAGACATTTAAAGATTCAATAGTTCCTAATAAAGGTAATTTTGCTTTATGGTCCGCAAGTTTTAATACGGATGGATTAATTCCACGTCCTTCAGACCCCATAATGATGGCACAAGGCACTTTAAAATTAATATCATAAATAGTATCATTTGTTTTTTCTGTAGCTGCTATAACCGCTATTCCTGAAGCCTGTAAATGAAACATGGCGTCTTTGATATGATCTACACGGCAAATAGGCATTTTAAAAACTGCTCCAGCACTTGTTTTTATGGTATCGCCATTTATTGGTGCATTTCCTTTCTTTTGAATAATTATTCCGTTTACACCTGTGCATTCTGCTGTACGGATTATAGCGCCAAAATTCCGTACGTCACTTAATTGATCGAGTAGCAGAAATAGTGGTGTTTTACCGGATTCAATAACATTTATAACTAAATGCTCTAAATCCTGATATTCAATTGGTGAAATCTGCGCAACAACACCTTGATGGTTGTTGGCGGTTAATTTGTTTAGTTTCTCCACGGGAACATAGGAGGCATTCATACCTTCTTTTCTAATAAGAGATTCTAAATCATGTGCAAGATTACCTTGTAAACCTTTTTGTAAGAAGATTTTCTCTATAGTTTTTCCTGCTTGGATAGCTTCAATAACTGAATGTAAGCCAAAAATTTGCGTTTCGTGTTCCATAAAACAAAGGTATAAAAAAACCGCTTCTAAATTGAAGCGGTTTTAATTTTATAAGATAAAGTCGTGACTACTCTTGAGCAACTACTTCACCTAAGTTATTTCTAACAGTGTATTTACCACCAACTACATCTACAACAGCAACCACTTGTGTACCATCTGCTCCAGAGGCACTTGTGTCACTATATGAGAAGTATAAACTTGGGTAGGATAAAGTTGTTTTGAACTTACCAGTTTTAGCAATTACAATATCGAAAGGAATTGCAAAACTACCAATTAGGGATTCGTCATCGGCTAAACCTAAATCAAAATCCCATAAATCAACTACCACTAAATATTGACCGTCTGCCAATACTTGAGTTGGATTAGCACCACCTGAAATTATGTATTCTGGACAATCTCCTGTAAAAGCAGAAACAGCTGAACCAGTAACAAAAACATCATAATCTACAGCACCACATAAATCTTGGTGCTCAGTAAGGGTTTCGTCATCTTCAGTGTAAGTATATGGGAGACCTGTTTCATTATCAATCGCTTCTAATACATTCTCTTTTAAAATCTGGTAAGATTCATCTTTAGACCAGCTTAAACGGATACCCATGTTGTCGTCTTCATAGTTAGCAACATCAAAAGAAATTTTGTTATTACCGTTTATTAAACCTTGTCCGTTTCTAGTGTTTACTAATTTAAACGTATACTTTTCAGTTCCTTCTACATCTAAATCAAGAATAGAGTTAATTTGGAAAGTATAAGATGATGCATACGCAGGTATTTGTACTAAATAACCTTGATTACCAAAACCATCATCTGGTGTTGTAGCAGCGTTAGGTTCACTAGGATCGCCAGTGTTGTAATCTGCATTGTCTCCTCCAGAAATCATTTCTAATTTGAAATCTAAAGTTTCTTTAAAAGGATTATCAACTGTTAATGTTACCATTACACTTTCTCCTTCTGTTATTGCACTTTCAGAAACATTATCAATAGTTACTTGAGCTTTTGGTGTAAATATGTAATCTGTATCATCATCATTACACGACGTAAAGCTAGCCAATACTAAAGCTGAAAGCATTAAGTGTTTTATATATTTCATTTTTTTAATTTTATTTGTTAGTTAATGCTTATTGAGGTGTCATAACATATGTTCTACCAGAATATACGTTTTCAATCCCAAATTGTTCAAACCTTAAATTTCCGCTTGCATCTTCATAGCCAGGAATACCTTGGATGATCTCATTAGAGAATACCCATTCAGTAAATACTAATTGACCTGCACATGCATAGAAGAAAGATGTGTAACCAGAAGTTGGCCATCCGAACATAGAACTTAACTGATAGTTACCACTACCTAAACTGGTAACAGTATGTGTAAATGGACCACTACCATATTGCACTGTGTAAGGACCAGATAAATCTGTTCTACATAATTGCAAAGTAACAATAGTTGTTTTTAATTGAGATCCAATAACAACATCACCTGCAGTAGTAATTGTTTTCAAGTTTAATACAAAGAATGTTGTTTTACCAGCATCTAATGCATCGTTGTATACTTTGGTATCAATTAAATCGAAAGTACTATTACCAGGAATTGTAGACTCTAAAGTTGTATCAA
>CBFHJN010000023.1:0-19606 GCA_965655805.1 Flavobacteriaceae bacterium | reverse complement strand
ACAACTTTAACCTGGAAACTAAAACACTAGCAAATGTTTGCAATTCCCCTACTCTACTCTCCCCGTTTGTTTTCTCTTTTGTTTCCATTTGAAAGTAAAATTAATAAACTTTTGCATATTTTACAGGTTTCACTAAAAAATACATTCTCATTATAAGCATGTCAAGATAATCCGGTGAGTGCCCTAGTAACTCAATCATCTTTGACTTTGGGATTAGCCGTTTTTTGCTTTCGTCTTTATCTATATTATCTCTTTTTAAACATGTGCTAATTTCCTCTTTTATAACCTCCTCTTGTTCTTTGCTACATTTTATATGTATTTCCCTGTTATTTATTACTTCAGCTAATTTAAATCCACATTCGCTTTTTAGATTCATGTATTCATCCTTGTTGTTTGCCGAAGAACCTCCGTGAAATGTTTTAATATTATTGATGTAAGATTCAAGGTAAGCCCCTATTCCATCACTGTCAGCCACTATATTAGTATTACCAACCCCTCTTTGATTTTTTAATTGTTTTAAGTCTGTCTCAATACTTCTACCAGTGGATTTTGTTTTATCAATGGCTATTTCACAAACTAATCCCTCCCAATATCCAGCTATAAATCTGTCACGGCCTTGCATTGCTAAGTCACTACTTATTGCTTTGTCTCCTTTATGAACATGAGTATTAGTAAACATGTCGCAAACAGCATCATAATCTACTAATAACGTTGGATCGTCATCGTATTCCCAATTACCGTACAGCAATCTTTCTTTAGATGTTTTATCCAGTGTTTTTAAATTATCAATGTATGTTTCTGAAATATAAGGGTTATCGGTTACTAATGATTGAATGAATTTTTTTGTTTTAGGTAAAGTTCCTTCTTTATCGGGTTTATAAAACTCGGAATATGTCCAGTTTTTAGAAGGGTTACAAGTCATCAATAACTTAGGAGGTAATTTATATTCGTCTAGTTTATAACGTATCCTTGACCTAACTATTTGTTTTGCCTTACTACTTATTTGTGGTGCTTCATCAATAAACGCGTCAGTTATTTCAAGAGAGCCTAATTCATCGAAATTGGGGTCTGATGGATAACTAAATAAGTCTTTTAAAAGTATTTCGGAGCCATTAAAGAATTTTATTATTCCTGATTGAGCGTTATAAACATAATGGATGTTTGGTCTTACGCCTTGCATCTCAGACACCTCGAAAAATGTATTTAGTGTGGTTTCTTTTAGGGTTTTTAGTTTTGACCGGCCTATTAAACCGCGTGTTTTTTTATATTTTAACCTGTTTTTTAACTGCCAATAACAACCTAAAACTGATTTTCCACCTCCGGCGCTTCCACCGAATAGTAATTCATAAGTTTCATTATCTTCTAAATAATCTAATGCTTTTGTTTGCTTTACCGATAATTTCACTTATCATAGGTTTTTTCTTCTTTCCAATTTATATCCATACTCCCTGAATGTTCTTGTTTGGAATTGTCGCTAACTTTATTATGTTCATTAATTAAAACGAACTTTGTTATCTGAGCATTCAAACGGTCTGCAACACCATATTTATAGAGTTTTAATTCTTGAATTTTTTTTGCCTTTTCAATTAGTTTAGAAAACGAGGTAAATTTTTTACAAAGATAACTGATGGCACCTGGGTGTATATCTTGAACCATAACGATGAATTCTTCAAAGAATATATTCCCTTTGTCGTTTCCTTCTGCATCAACTTCATTTAACCAATTTAACAGGTCTTGACCTAGTTGTAAGGCAACTTTTTCAGTCCATTTTTCCTGTGGCTGATATTCTGATGAAAATTGCTTTCCATCTTCTGGTCTTATGTTTCCTTTACCTCCTCCCATTTATACTGCCTCCTTTGTTAAATGTTTCCATCTTTTATTATTGACAATTCTATTCACTGTGGATTGATTAATATTATTCATTTTGGCAAGCTGATATTGTGTATATTCACCTGATTCATAACTATTAATTATCCTGAGGACGTCTACCTCTTTTAATTTTGATGTTCCACAAAGCTCACCTTGCCTTGGTAATTGAAGTTTATTCTTATAGGCGTGGATTTGGTTTTCTGATCTGGTACACCATTCTAAATTTTTTAAAAAATCATCTGTCTTTACTCCATTTATATGATTTATTTGTGGTTTTTCTTGAGGATTAGAAAGAAACGCCTTACCTACAAGCCTTGATATTTTATGTTTATTTCTTTTATTATTAATAAATATAACACATTTTCTATAACCACACTTTGACATGTATGGTCTTAAAATTCTTGGTGTTTTTGCCCTTTTAGTAACAATTTTACCTCCTGACTTCCAGCTTCTAACCCTCCCTAAGTTAGATACTTGATAAAAATCATTAGTGCCTTCAATTGATTTCCATATTTCTTTCATTATATATTTTTAATCCAATTACTGTGAAAATTAAATACTTGTTCATTGTTTTCAAATAAATACTGTTCGATTCGTGCGTTAATGCTTAAATTTCCTGAGCCTTCAATAATATATTTATTTTTTATCGTATCAATTAGAATTATTTTGGTATGGTTGTTTTCTAATTTAATTGTAAAATTAGTTGATTTTTGTTGTAATAGCAAATTATAAGCGTCCGGCACAAGTTTAGGAAACCCATCATTTATTAAAAGAATGACATTTTTTATTTTACCTTCTTTTATTAATTCAGATATTTCAATTATTGCTTTTTTGGATATTCGGTAAAATGCTATAATTAAGTTTTCAATTATTTCGTTATTTGCGATTATAGCAAGTATAAAATCAAATGAATTAATCATTTTTCGAGTAACAATCCTTATCTGTTCGTCTTTCTTAGGTATGCCGGATATTTCGTTTAATTTGTTTAAGGATATTTTTCTTATTTGCTGATTGGAAAGTATTATTGAGCCATTTTTAAAATTGCTGTTGGTAGTAATGTCTTTTTTAGATATTTGTATCTTATGTTTCTTTGATTCTTTGAACATAAAATAAAATTAAACAATATTTCCCAAATAAAAAAGAGGCCACAAATTAATGCAGCCCCTTTAATGATAGTTTTCCAGAATTAACAATTACAAATATAACTTATTTCCAGTAAGTGGAATGATTTATTTTATTGGTGCAATATAATCGCATCCGTTTTCTTTGCCTTGAACTTCTTCTGGTTGTATTTTAACTTTTCCAAATAATAATCTACCATCATCAAACCATCTTGCATCTTCGAGGTTTCCGTCTTTTTTTAGAATTGGTTGTACGCAGTATTGATCGCAACCTGTTAAATATTCAGCATGACCAGTTGCTACACCTTTGAATCCTGTGATTATGTCTGTTGCTTCTTTTCCTAAATTTTTGTTTTTCATGAGTTATTTGTTTTGATTAATTAACGCTTTGTTCATTTCTTTATTATTCAGCCTAATTGAATTTAATATTGTTGAATTAATCATCATGTTTAATGTTTTACGCTCATAATCCTCTCTAATTTTTTTTGATACGTCCGATTCTGGTTTTAAAATCAAATATTCTATTTCTGTGTTTAGATTATCGTTCCTCATTTGATTAATTTCTGATTTCAATATTGTATTGAGCGTGTTGTCAACTCCGTTTTGAAATATGTACTTAATTAAAAGAAATATATTTTTCATAAGTTATTTGTTTATTGTGTTAATCATTTTTTTCGTCATCAACAATATATTTTATATCACTTTTAGGGTTAATACAAGTCCTCCGAAAATAGACATTCTGTTAATTTAGCAGTTTGTCCCGCATCGAATGCAATTCGCCCACCCTCTTTACGGTCAACAAATCTATCATCACTTGTTAAAAACCCCTGCACGGCTCTTTCATTTAATCCTTCAATCTTTTTACCACCATTTAATTCAAAGGCGGTTAAAAAGCAATTATGATGCCTACGCCCACACACGACTAACCCGCTATCTACATTTCTTGGTTGATGACTGTATTTATTGTCATCCTTAAACCAAATTGCAGCGCAAATGATATAAGGAGTTCTAACTCTGACCTCTCTTGCGTATATTCCAATTTCTTCAATTTTTTTGTTTCTTAATTCAGGTGTTATTCTTGCCCTTATTCGGTCAAGTGCTTTTTTAGGGTCTTTCATATTTTACTCTTAATAAAATTATGTTCTTCTTCTAACGCCATTATGCCCCTGCCTAAGTATTCATTGTATCCAAAGGGTATAAATCGTTCGCCAAACTTTATAAAGGCTATATTATTCCATTTTCTTTGAATGTCAATGATGTATTTTTTTCTTAGGTTTGTTAGTTGGGTTGATTTCATTTCACTTTCTCCTTATTAACCATTTGTTTTAGTTCTTCAAAAACTTCTATCTCCTGGTTTTTTTCAAACTCTTTTAAGTCGGTATTTTCGTTTAGGTTTTGCCCGAATAAAATTATCGGTGCAGATAATAATATGATAATTGCGCAAACATTCTTAAATAATATTGGTGAGAACAGTATTAAAGATAAGCAAATTATGTCAATTATTACAGCTATTGTTATTAGATTTTTCATAGTTTAAATTGTTTGATTTTCTGTAAATTATACTTATTGTTTAGATTATGTGTTACCAAACATCTATTGCTTGTAATTTTTCCACATATAACCATAATAAGTCAATACACCTATAAGCCAGTAAATATTTAGTCCATTACTATACATTGCATCACCATTGGCATTTGCTACTGCATAGTGGTCATCTTCTATTAATACACTACATACTTCATTTACGTAATGGTTTGGTTCGTCTTCTTGCTTAAATCCATTCTTTAGTAAAAATTCTCTAACATCTTTCATTTTATCTTAAACGTTTGCTAACAATGGCTATAAATAAAAGCCGTTGTTAAGTTATTTCTTCTGGTTTAATCATTTACTAAATATTTTATTATAATGATATTCACAATATTTTTTTTCGTGGTGAATGATAGTTGATTCTTTTGAACACCACAATACACTGCATTCTGTATCAACAGGTTTGTAGTTGTTGCAAGTGCATAATTCTTTTGGTTTGTTGCAATTGCATTTATTGTTCATTTCCTCACAATCTTTGGATAACCGTTTTCAATTTTAATATCTATCATTGAACCCCTGGATATGTCGTCGTACCGGTAATCAGTGAAATGTATTTTTAAAAGTTTGGTTTTATCAATACACCTGTAAATATCTAAACTATCGTTAAAATAAATAGTTCCGTTAACCGTTAAGTTAGTCAAATTTATATCCGTTAGTTCAGCTTTTTTAGCCGGTTTTTCAGCTTCAAATGCTACTCCTTTGTAAAGGTTTTGGGTGCAGCTACTTAGTATTACTGCTATTATTAGTATTGTTGGTTTCATTTTAATTATAGTATATTATGATATTTTTTGAATAAATATTCATACGGTTTATCCTTTTTCCCAAAGGACGCAAAAGCCATGTTTGTATCTTTATCAATTAGTATTATACGCTCCTTACCTTTTCCATAATTTTTAAACAATATTTCTATTTCCATAATTTCAATTTTAAAGAAACCGGAATCCTAACCGCCAAGTAATTCATCCGGTTTCTGTTCTTAATTGTGGTTAAGAATGTTTTAATTCACCATGAATTGACCTTACGTAAGTTCCTTGATGGTAACTATTCCAAACTAATACACCTCTCTTTTTTGAGTGTTTAGGAATATCCGGCCATTGGTATTGAGGGTTTTTATCCGGTCTGTAATACCTTGCGTAAATCTGTTGAATTTCTTGTTTTCTCATTTTATGTGTTTTTAATTAATTTAGTTTTAAATAACCTATGAGGCAAGATTTGATACTTGCACGAACTATAGTTTATGTTAGTCAACACCATTACTGGGATATTCGTTAATATTTTCATAAACCTTGTTGGACTATCCTATCTTCCCGCTTATTTACTTGACTTGTCTTACAGATAGGCTTTTTGATAATCCATTCTCACCCGATAAGCTTAGTGTCTACTTTTCGCTTTTTTGCGCTTCCACCACTCATAGGTTATATATTTTAAAGAACTCATATTACAATACCCCTGTGATTCATTCATACTTATAGTGTTTCAACTTTGCGTTAGCTTATTTTAAAGTCATATATATCACCACCCTTGAGGCTTGTTTCAGGTTATGCGCCCTCACCTTTAATTTGCACTGGTTTTCGACAAATCCAAATATTGCAATATGAGCTATATTTTAAAGAACTTAATTTCTTAATTACTACAATAATCAATGTAAAACATTCCGGGTGCAAATAACTTTAAACTTAACTTAGTTGATTGTTCAAAATGTTTTTTGAATTTTAAATCTGTGAATTCTGTAAACCTCTTTTGTAAGTTTTCAATAGTCTTTTTAGGTAAATTACATGGCCTGTAAATTATCTCTACAAGTGCATCTCTTTTTAAAGGTTTTATTGTGCTTAATGATTTCATTTTCTTTATTATTAGTTATATTGGTTATACGGTTTTAAGGGGTAAATGGTTACGGGTTTTGTTGTAATAATTCAGGGTGTGTTAAAATGTGCCCCGCATAGTGCATTTTCTCTGAACCTTCTAAATTATATGGCCATGCTCTATCAAAAGATTCGATACCATTATCTTCATAAGCAAGTAATTCTCCATAACTTAAGAAAGTGTAAGCACACCATTCTTTTATCCATACACATACATAATAATATCTAACATCTCCACTTTCTTCTGCAACTTCATCAAAGACTATTGTTCCATCATAAACTTCATTTCCTTTTATCAATTTTTTACCCGTATACTGCAAAGGAATAAACTTACTTTCATCTATCCATATCCAGTCTTCACCGGTTAAAACTGGTAGAACGTATTCAAAATCTTCTTCACCATCTTTGTTAATAATTTCCTTTGTTACATAGCCGTTAAAATAATCATAGTCTAATTCATGGTTTTTAGGAAGGGCTGCTTTGAACTTATCTTCATCATAACCCATATCACCATTTCCATAAATGGTAATGTCATCCAGCATTATTCCTAAGTCAGGAATCCAAGCTTTGTATTTTATTTCTCTTTTGTTCATTTTTTACGGTTTTCAAGTTTTACTATCAACCCCAAAGGCTCAACCCACTCATTTACTTTTTTAATGTAAAATAATAACCTTCGTTCATAGTTTGTATAAGGGAAATTGTGTTTTTTACACAGGATAGTTTTTTTTTCAAACTTATCCTTTATCGCTTGTTTTATTTGTTGTTTGTAGTTCATTCCCATTCTATTAACCCATTGTTTTTACAATATGAAATATATTTAATATGGTCTCCTTTTTTTGTAACTTCCTCAACTATTGTTTGAGAAAATTGTACAAAATATCTTGTTTTTACATAAGGTTCGGCTAGTAACAGGCAAACCTCAGGATTTACATCATTAGAGTTATTTGTTAAAAAATTGATAGATTTCATACTTTCTTTATGCATGTAATCTTCAACTTGGGGCGCTGTTATAGGCTCCCACATGGATGGGTTTGTACTGTACATGACATCTAGCGTTAATTCTAGAGGCCATCCACCATTTTTTGGTGTTGCGGAGAAATTTATTTCTCTTGTTTTTTCGTTATTTTTTATTATCATAATTTGATAATTTAAAAGTTTATACCGCCAAAACCCCGCATTTATTTCAGTGCGGGGCGGTAATCCTGCCTAAGACTTAGCAGGAACTTAGGCAGAACTAAACTTCTTTTAATTCCCAAGTATAAACGTCTTCTGAAAACCTTGTGTTATCATCAGAAAATCCCCAAACTTCATTTCCGCATTCATCTTTCCATGAATTTGTTTCTTCATCAAAAAATAAATTACTGGTCATTTTGCTTATAAACTCTTTTTTGGCCCCTTCAAAATCATTAGCGTAAATTTCTAATACTGATTTTTTATCTTGACCTGCTCTTTGTTTTGTAATTTCAAATGTTTTCATTTTGCTAAGTTTTATTTGATTAATTTGTATATGTAAATATACGCATAATAATTTAATTAGTTGCACTTATTTACATTTTATTTCAAAAAAGATTTGCAAATTTTGCAACTAATAACCTATCCTAAAACAATCATCCTCCACAAATACATCTTTCTGGTTTTCTATTATCTTCCATACATCAATAAATAATTCAGGTGATACATCGCTTAATCTTATCCATTGCAAACGCGGTAAATTATTAAAATACCGGATAGATTTTAAATCGGCCCCTGGAAATTTTAATGCTAAATACTCTTTTTCAAAGTCAATTGTATAGGTGTTAATAACCTGTTCATTTCCGTTTACTTTGCTTTGTAATGTCATCTTATTTTTAGTTCATTTACTTCTTTGATATGCTTTACAAGTAATTTATTGTATCTTTTTTGCATGTTATCAACCGCTTTGTGCGCCCTTTCTACATTTTTACTTTGTAACATTAATACGGGCTTTTGCATAGACCTGTTTTTCAAAAGGCTTTCAATCTTTTTTTTTATTTTAACTTTGTCGCACCCTTTTGCCGGTTCTATCATATCCATTATTTTGAATATCTCCTTTTTTTCTTCATTCCTTAATTCATGTGTGTATATGTTCATTGTTTTGCCCTTTCTTCGTTTTTGATGATGCATTTTTCAAATTCTCTTACAAAATCAATATTCAATATGTGTTTTAATTCCATTATTTTTACGGTTATTAAATCTATGCTTTCTTCAATATATGATACTTCATTATCCAATATCCGTGCTTCCTCCATTTCTTCATACTCCTCTTTAAACTTATCCCTAAAATCTTTGATTGTTGTTTTATTTGATATTAATCCCCTTGCCCTTATTGCTGTATAAGAACGCTCTATTAATTCGTTAAAGTCTTTCATTTTAAAACATTTTTAATTGCCCTTTTTGCTCTAAGGCTGTTATATGGTTCCGTTTATTAATCTCAAAGTAACTCTCTTTTAATTCTATACTTATTGATTTACGCCCCATTTTTAAAGCTTGATAACCTTCGCTACCAATACCTCCAAATGGGCTTAATAGTGTTTCACCTTCCTTTGAATAAAGAGTTAATAATCTCTCAATTACTGGTAACTGCAAAGGACATATATGTTTTTCATCATTGTTGCCACGTGCGCACATATATTGCAGTGTATCGGTTGCGCTTATATCCATCCATACTGGGCTTGCATAACGTTGCCAAATATGATGAGAGTATTGTTCTTCTTTTGAATATTTACTTTCTTGGTCATATCCCCAAAATTCGTTAAATCCTTTAATGTCTCTCGGAAACTGATCAAAATCACCCATTGCAACATAGTTTCTTAATAAGTCATGTGTTATTGGTTCTTCATTTTCGCCTTTAGTTTTGAAACATTGAATTAAATCAAATATTCCAGTACGAACCTGTACACTATCACTCATTAATGTTTTATGTGCTAATCCTTTGGTTTTAGTTCTTACAGCTGCTAATAAAGGATCTTTCCAAATTGCATGTTCTGAATGCAAAAACATATCTTCACTTTCAAACATATCACCAATCATTGAATTAAATCTTCTTAACCCAATATAACCGTCACGGCTTTTTAAGGTAGGTAAATTCATTGAATGAACGGCTACAATACGACCTTGTTTGATCACCCGCTTTATTTCTTTAACTAAATATCTAAACTGTTCTTTGAATTGCTCGTAATCAGTGACATTCCCCATATCTTCAACATGGTTTGAATATACATAAAGGTCTGCAAATGGTGGCGAAAACACCATGATATCAACTGATTGATCACCTACTTCTTTTATTCTTTGAACGCAGTCGCCACGCATCAACCAGTATTTATCTGTTTTAATATCTGTAGTATCAAACACCCTATCGGTTATCTTATTATTGATGTTTTTTGTTACTGCTTTTGTCATTTCATTTTGCATTTGTTTGAATTTTTTTTGTTTTTCTTTTTGGGTTTTTATTACATTAATCATTCTGTCAGTTGTTACCATAAATGCTGTTACGGTATCATTACGGCCAAACCTCCAACTACGCCTTAATGCCTGATAGGTGCGTTCAAATGAAAAATCAATAGAATTAAATATTTGATAACCGCAGTTTTGATAGTTTAACCCCATTGAAGCAATACTCTCTTTTGTGATAAGTATTTGAAATTCTTTTTTCGCAAATCCCAATAAGTCGGTTTCTTTTTTTTCGTCACTATCAGAACCTTGTACATTTCTACATGTATATCCTAAATTCGTTAATTGAAAATATAATTCTTTAGCTTCCGGATTCTGCTTTGTCCATACAATAATTTGATTGTCCTTTTTTTCAATATCCCAATGGCCAACAGAATTAATTATCCTTATTGTTTCGTTTATTCTGTCTTGTTGAGTATCCCTTAAACTTGAATGATAATCAGTAGCACTTACTGCCTGACCTGGGAATAATACACCTTCCGGCAAGGGTGTTTTAACTATATGTTCAACTATTTTTAAAGGAGGTAAATCAAAGTCTTTATTTTCAAATCCAATATCTCTAGGGTGTGAAAACATAATAGCCCATGTACTTACAAATTCATAAAAACGCTCTGTTGCATGACCTTTTAATCTCCATTTACTTGCATCTTGTTTTTTTGAATCGTTCACAAAATACATTGCAAGCATTTCATTAAATGTCATTACATTTAAAAACTCTGAATGGTTACCTAACTCAGTTGGATCGTTAGGGCTTGGACTAGCTGAAAAACAAAACTTGTACGGTGTTTTTTTAAACTTTTCAATTAATAAATTTCTGAATTTACCCGTCTCATTTTTAAGTATCGAACTTTCATCTAAACATATACAACTAAATACCGATGTGTCAATATTGTTTAATTGTTGGTAGTTGCTTATTTGAATTGGAGCAATATTTTTATCTGAATACCTCACTACCTCGATACCGAACTTTTTACCTTCTAATATTGTCTGGCCTGTAACCGCTAAAGGAGCTAAAATTAGAACTGGTTTATTTGTGTTTTTATTTACTTGCTTTGCTATTTCAAGCTGCATAGGTGTTTTACCTTGTCCGGTGTCTGCAAATATCGCATACTTACCGGCCTTTAATGCCCTCTTTACAACAAACTTTTGAAAATCAAACAACATAGGGTTTAATTCACTTTCATCTATTTCAAATCCTGATTCAATTATTTTTCTTTGTTTGTTTTCTAAAAATGTATCGTAGCTTAATTTCATATTGTTAGTTATTAATGTTTACTGGTTTAAGTATTGAATAATCGTGAAATATATTCCCTACAACTTCAAATTTTTCTGTAAGTGTGATAACATGATAATTATAATTACCATCGATATTAAACAAACTACTATCAAATTTTAACTTTTCACTATCCTTATTTGGTTCACCGTCTGGTTTTAAATATCCGTATTTTTCAGTATAAAGTAATTCGCTATAATATGGTGATGGGTGAATAAATCTATCATCTAATACAGAAAGTATTATTTTAGTTTCATTTCTCCAATTATCCCAACATTTTATTATGTCACCTTCAAATAATGTTAGTTTTATTCCTTTCGATTCAATGTGATCTGTTTTATTGAGTATAATAACCTTGTCGTTTTGTTCTTGAATCTCAACCAATCTCTTTAAACCTTCTAATACAGAAACATCAATAACTTCAATAGTATCATTGAAAATTACCTTTTTTTGATTCTCTGATTTATGAAATTCAACTCTCAATAAGATGTTTTCATTCTGTATTTTATCATCAAAATCAATTAATTCTTTTATCAGTATTGGGTTTTCCGTGTTTGATAGCCAGTATATAAACGAATGATTATAATTCTCAAATTCTTTTCCATATTCTAAACTGTGATTATCACATATTTTTTTAAATCGGTCTTTGTTTATATAACCCTTTACCCTTAATAGTTTTTGTAATGATTCCTGTAATTTAATTATGTCTTTCATAGTTATTAATGTTTATGTTTTAATATAGGTTGCCTTATAATTTAAATTTCTCCTTTATCCATTAATTCTTTAATCTTTTTTAACGGATATTTTTCTCTGTCCTGATACTTTAAATTATAAGACTTACCGGAATTAATTAAATCTTGCCTTTTCATAAGAGCAGAACCCCATCCGTCTTGCCTGACTGCTTTCATAGTTTCTTCATGATTCTTATTAGTAGCTAGTTTAATACGGTTTGATTCCTGTATCTCTGAATTTAATTGACTAATCCATGAGTTGATAGTAACTACTGTTACTTTATGAAATTTACCAAAATCACCAGCTAATCCACGTCTAAAAGCTTGATTAATATGCCCGTAATTTAGGTTTTTATACCGGTCAGTTATAAAACCTGTTAATAGTTTTGATGAATAATCTAACTCATCATCATTCATGCTTTGACCATTTGCTAGTAATGATTTTTTCAATTTGTCTTTCACGTCCGTATAAATATCTGTTTTATTTATTTCGGTTATTTTTAAATTAACGTTTAATTTCATAATGTATAATCATCTTTGTTAATATTGTATTTTTTTACCAATGAATTTTGGTTATCAATTTCTTTTAATTTATGAATCCAATTTTCGGCACACCATCCACCATTAGAATAACTTTCTTTTATATCACCTAAAAAGTTTTTAAATCCGTGGCGCATGGTTTTACTTTTTTCTTTATATTGTTTATAAGCTTCAAACTGGTTTTCAAATTCTTTTATTTTTTCTTGATTGACTAATACATTTACAAATTGAGTTATATCTCTTAATTTATCAAAGTTTCTCATTTCAGTAAAACCAAAATACACCATTATTTTATTTATTACATTCACATTTACACTATCATTAACACTTACATTAACACTATCACTTACAGTTGATTTTGTTGAGTTTTGTTCAACACTTTTAACATGTGTTGACACTTGTTCGTTTTGTTTACGGCTTTCAGCACTTGCTTTACCAGCTAAAACTCTTTTTTCTCTTATGTTCTCCCACTTTTTTAAATCTCTTTTTAAGCTTTGTTTAATTGGCTCAAAAGCTATTTGAATAACAATATCATCCGTTACCGGGTTTTCATCATTTATATAGCTCAAGTAGTGTTTAAATAATTTTCCTGCCTGTTCATCTGTCAATTTATTAACGGTGTGAATTATGTCGCAATATAATAACACTGATTTTTTACCCTCAGCCATTACTTAACCTCTTTTATTTGATGTGATGATAGTTTCATTTTGTTTCGTTATGATTAGTTCTACCGTACCAAACAACATCTTGAACGGTATTTTTTTTGCATTTTTTACAAAAACACGAAGGAGGTATTTGAAGATAATCAACCATACCTTTTATAAAGGGATGAAAATCTGCTTTATCACAATCTTGATAATACCATACAGTCATGTTATTACACCTTCTGCATTTTGTTTCGTATGCGTAAAAGTCTTCTTTCATTTTAGTTTACTTTTTATTATGTCGTTTAACAATGTTTCTGGGGTTTCTCCTTCGTTTAACATTTCTTTTACGTAGCCTTCAATTATATCTTCATCACCCGGCACGTGTAATAAATTAATTATTTCGTGGCACATTTTACATGTGTAACCTGAGTTACTTTGGCCAGAATAAACACAAAACCAATAATACATTTTTACGTTCGGTTCAAATCTTCTTAAACACGAAAAACATAAATGCCTTTTTCTGGTTTTTACTAGCTTATATTTGAGTGTAGTTGCCATATTAATACGCTTTATTACCTTTTTTAAAGTGCTTACAATGTGTTGTCGGAAATGGTCTGTCAAATGAATCATTATACTTAATTACTGGCTCCAACATTTTATCTCTCCACATAATTTTATCATTTCCAATTGATAAAACCTCGCTAGGATCATTATTATTCATGTATAATTTAAGCTTATTACATTGCACATGATAACTGTGAGGCTCATAAAATTTGCATACCCTACACGCCTTTAATTTAGGATTGCAAAAACATTTGTTTTGCTCATGGTCTTCCATTTGCGCTAATGGTAAAGCCTTGTTACCACATTTATATTTACAAGTGAAGTATGTTACTGTTTCTTTATATACTGGCATTTTATTCTATTTTTATTGTATAATTTTAGACTTTAAAAAGCAAAAAATATATTACATATATGATATTGCAACTAATTCTGGTTTCTTCCAGTTCATTTTTTCTAAGCGAGTGTATAATGTCATTTTAGCAATTCCAATTTCTTTTGCTAAATCATCAACATTCTTTTTTTCTTTTAACTCTTTGACCTTTTTAGTAGCCTCTAATCTTGTTAATATCATCAATGTAATTTTAGTACAAATTTATACTTTTATTTTAAACCACCAAACATTTTCAAAAAAAATAAAAATTTCATGATTTTTCTGCAAAAATCTTGTTTTCTCTCTATTTCCTGAAAACAGACCCTCTGAAAGCCCCTATTTTCAAGGGTTTCAAAAATCGAGTTTTCAAAAAATGCAAAACTTTTTTTCTTTCAAAAAGGTTTTAGTCTGGAAGCGAAAATGTTAAAACTTTTTTTTCGAAAATGAACTTTTGAAAAGTTGAACAAAAAGTATAAACCTTTTTTTTGAAATTTGACTTTCTAAATTTCATTCAAAAAGTACAAAGTATTTTTTTGAAAAAAGGTTTTGGGATTTGAACCAAAAAGTTGAAACCTAATTTTTAAAATTGAGAAAGTATTTTTTTGCTCGCAAGGTCAAAGTATTTTTTCAAAAATGAGAAAGTTTTTTCTTGACAAAAAAGTACAAAGCAAATTTTCAAAAATTGAAAAGTATTTTAGAAAAGAAAAAGTATAAATCTTTTTGCAAAAATTCAGAAAGTTGAAAATTGAAAAAAAACTTTTTTTAAAATTTGAAATTTTGAAAAGTGTGATGAAGGTTGAAAAAGTTTGTAAAATTTGATTTTTGACCTTCTGAAAGCCCCTGTTTATAGGGTGTTCATTTTCGTGTTTTCAAAAAAATAAAAACTTTGAGAAAAAATAAGAAAAACCGCCCCGAAGTAAGTGGAGCGGTTAAATTTACTAACTAATAACTAAACTAACCTATTATGAAAAATAATTACCTAAAACCTGTACTAAGTTAATTTTTAATTTCGACAATTTCAAGTTTATTGTAATGTTTTAAATTTTTTATGTCCGGGTCTGCTTTTGTCAATTTATTCGGTGTCCAAATTACATAAGTGTAAGTATCGTAGTGAAATATGTATTGGTGTGTCATAAACAATTAAATATATGCAACCCTAAGTTTGGGTGCACACAATTTCTTAATACTTGACAAGGGTCATGATTGCCATCATAATAAATGTTCCCTTCGTAATGGATCCCTAACCATTCTTTTAATTGATTCGACCCCTCAATAGTTCCTAACATAATAAAGTTTTTAGGTTGTTTAATTTCAAACGGTGTTATGTCATAATTTGACCAAAATAAATGCCTCCCTATTTTAATAGTTGGTTCAATAACCGGCTTGTAATAAGGAACCACATTTTCAATTACATATTTTCCTTTAAAGTTATAATCTAAAAATATCTTAATTTCATAAAGCTTTAAATCAGGAAGTCTTGGTTTTCTGTTTTTACCGCTTCTTATAAATTTTGTATTTGCCTGGCATGGTGGCGAAAGCCAAATGTAATCAAATTCACCATAATTATTCAAAAGATACTCATAAGCATCTCCAATAATAACACGCCTGTTCTGTTTCCTGTCTTTTAAAACTTTTGCTATTTTAGGATTTAATTCTACATGGGTAATTTGATTATTTATGTCATCCCATTTATCTGATTCGCCACCTATACCGGCACAGCCTATTAATATTTTCATAACCTTTAATTTAACCTCCCTGGTCTTTTGAAAACTCTCAGTATGTATAACCTTAATCTTTGTTAATATTAATTTATATGCCAGGGAGGTATGTTTTAAATTATAAATTTATCCCCGTCAACAATTATACTTTTTCTTAAGTACTTCTCAAAATCTGTTAACGGTTCAGTTCTTTTTGAGTTTCTCCGCTTATTTACCCTTCGACTGGCTGTCCAGTCAATGTACACTTTCTTAAAATTAAAGGATATTAAACTTATAAATAATAAAGCTAATAAGCAAGCTAAAATATAAAAGCTTTCGTAAAATTCTGAAATTGGTAAATTCATAGTTTTAATTTTGGTTAAACAAAATTCGCTATTACAAACGGAACGCCATCAATTAATGCATGAGGAAAATCATCCCGTCCAACTTTTTGATATAATAATTGTTTGCTTTTTCCTATTAATTGGCGTTACTACTAAATTACCACAGCCACATAAACACATATGGGATGCTGTATAATATTCAAGTGATATGTAAAGTTTATTTTCTTCCATATCTTTTAATTCTGGAATAAACTCAACAAATACTGGTTCAACTTCAATTTTCTTTAGTGTTTTCATCTCTTTTTGCTTCTTCGTTAATTAATTCACAAAATCTTCCGAAACTTATTTCGCCTCGGTTATACTGTTTAAGTATTTCATAAATAAATGCCTGTTTAATATGTGCCATAAAAAGCCGATTTGCTAACACGCGGTATAAAACATGCCGGGTGTTGTGGGTTATTTAAGTTCTGTTCTCCGTTCATAAATTCATGTATTTTGATGGTGATTCGCTCGCAATCCGGCACGCTTTCATACCGCCACCGTTAGCGTTTATTGGTTTCGTATTCGTGCATACAACCATATAAACTTTCACACAATTCAGGTGCTTCTTTTGCTAACCATTTCATAAATTTAACATCAACCAACGAAACGCTAACATCGGGTATAATGCAGTTATTTACTAACCAGTACCCAAAGTCAACGTCTATTGCCATATTTTCTGTAAACTTATCCATTCGGTAAAATTCCAAATAGCGTTCTTTTACATCGTTCCAACTTAAAATATCTTTTGTCATAATATAAAATTTAGTGTTTCAAATCCGTAAATAACCGACATCATACCCGAATCCCGTTGTGGTGCATTAAAACGTTCGCTTCGACACCACAACATGCAATATACTGCATGGCTTGGTAGTGACTTCGATTGAACGTCCTGCGGATGCGAGGAATAAAAACAAAAAATCCCACCGCACTAAATATAAATCTGAACTGCTTCATCCTTAAATTCATTAAGTTTTGATAAATATTTATCCCTTTCATCTTCTGTTTTAAATACTTTTTCACAGGTATATCTTTGTTTGATAGTCCTATGAATATGCACAGTACCGCTTTTATTCCAATGCCAATACATTTTTCTATATTCAAACCTATCAATCTCTAAAATAATTACGATAGGTACAATATTTACGAATCCTAATACATTGGCATTTTCCAATTCGTCCAACTTAATTTCCCTCATTTGTTCGATAAAGGCTTTAGTCAGTTTCTTTTTGGTTGTTACAATTTCTATTTCCATCCCTATTTTTGTTTTTATTTGTTCTCCGTATCAAAGTTCGTAGGTAATTACGCCACGACAGCATATTGCCAGCCGTTATACATCCTAATACAGCCTATCCCTAATTTTATGATGGTGACGGCATAATATTTCTATGTTATTTAAATCATATGCCTTTTCTGCATACCCGTTCTTTTGACAGGAATCTACGCTTTCAATATGCGAACAATCTAATATAGTTAATTCCATTGAATTATTACACTCTATTGCTTCATTGCGTTTGAGTATTTCATGACATTGTACGCAAAAATTAAAGCCGTGTTCATCTTTTTGCTGTTCTAGTTTTTCTTTTTTAGCTTCACGAATACGCCTGTCAATTACTGATTTCTTTAATCGGGTTCCGTTACTTGTTGAGTAGGTTGTCATTTTTTTAATCGGTATTACGTACATAATTTACAAACTCATTACCTCTGTCAGAAAGTTCTCTTATCATTGAACAAACTAAACCAAATGACATTCCGGAATGCCCTTGATTTACTATAAGTTGTTTTGATTTTTCAAATTCAGCCCCTTTGTTTAACTGTTCAACTATCTCAAGGCAATTACCTAATTCCATACCTCTATATAAGTCGCCTAACCTTATAGGTACTATTTTAATCCAAAGTTCGTGGTACTTTTCATCAAGTATTGATTTGCCTTTTTTAACCCAATCAATAGTTAATTTTGGTATTGCTTCTTTATGTTCTTTTTCTCGTTGCTTATATTCAATTCGTCTTTGTCGTTCTGCTTCGTCAAATTCATTCTTTGTTTTACCTGTAATTTTCTTGAAAGCAGAATCTAAATTATCAATGTCTGAATAAAGCATTTGCCCATTAAATGAGCCACAAACTAATTCTTTATGTCTTTTAAGTTGATTAACGGCTGATTCAATTGTTTGTCCAGCGTCAAATTGTATTTCTCTATAATATTTTTTCATAATTTCAATATTTAATAGTTATTATTACTGATTTTAATTACATGTAGTTTAATATTTCGTTTTATTTTTGATAACTTATATATTCATTGTAAAAATCATCAAACATTTTATCATCCAAAGTAATTAATGTTACATTCATGTTTTCCTGTGCATGGTCTTTAATACTGTTCAAATAATGAGTATATTCCCCTGTATCTAAAACAGTTGTTGACTTGCTGATAATATTAATAACATCTTCTAATCCTTTAAAATAATCAAACGCTATTATTCTTGAATATATTTTGTCCCATAATACAGGATAAATTACACTTGTAATATATGTTTCAGGTTTTTGTAAAAACTTAGCCCTGTACAATAAATGAAGTTCGTCTTTATCCATTCCAGTTTCAACCTGTAAAACTGTTAACCATAACCAATAAAGGGAGTTTTGGTCAAAGGTTCGTTTCTTTTTTATTTCCCTTAACTCGATATTTTTACCTAGCTTAACTAACTTATTAAAATAAGTCGCTGCTGCTTCTTTTTTTATTGGTTTTGATAGGTTGTATTTCATTTTATTTTTACCGTTAAATAATCTGTTGTACTTTTTACTGGTGGATAAATTACCTCTCCAGTTTCAGGTAAGGCAACCGATTCTTTTAATGATTTTAAAAACGCTTGACGGTCTTTAATTTCTTTATCTAATTCGGCCTTTTTTTCAATCAACTCTTTTATTTTACTGTCTCCACAATCATCATAATTATACGTTGATTTACTGGTTTTGGTTATTTCAGCCCCGTAATAAGGAAATGTTTTTTCCGGATGTTCATCTGCTTTATCATAAGCAATTGATTTAATTTCACTATCCTTTAATTCTTTGATAGTTTGTTCTACGTTAATTAATTGTTTCCAGAATTTTAACGTATCGTAATTGCCTGATTTAACCTCGCTAACTACTTTCCGAACAAAGGTTTCTCTTTGTTCTTTTGTTTCCGGTAATACACTTAATGTGCTTATTGCTGTTTCCATTTATTTTGTATATATTTGATTATTAACTACTTATCAGAAAGGCAAATCATCTGGTTCTTCCATTACCCCGCTGTCAACTGCATCGTCACGAACTTGTTTATAGTCCTGGTTATCATTGTCATATTCTGGAATATTATTCACAGGAACACTCGTTGGTTCAACCTTTTCAACCTGTTCAATTTGTTGATTTTTATAATATTCCAAATACGCTTGTAATGATTTATCCATTTTAATAGCATTCTGAACCATATCATTGTCAATATTGAACTTCTTAAAAAG
>CBFHJN010000022.1:0-21016 GCA_965655805.1 Flavobacteriaceae bacterium | reverse complement strand
TTGCTGTCATAAACCCTGACACTACAGGATACGGTATATATCGAATATATTTACCAAATCCTAAAACACCCAAACCTATTTGGATTAAACCAGCCAACAAAAACACCGTTAAAATAGCTGGTAGCGCTTTAGTAACATCGCCATCATTGGTAGCGATAATTCCAGCAATGACAACCATACTTACAGCTGTCATGGGAGCAGTTGGACCAGAAATTTGTGTGTTAGTTCCGCCAAAAAGTGCTGCAAAAAAACTGATAAAAATAGCACCATATAGACCAGCACTTGGACCTAATCCAGAAGAGACACCAAAAGCTAAAGCTAAAGGTAGCGCTACAATACCAGCAGTTATACCTCCAAATGCATCGCCTTTAAAATTTGAAAATAAGTTCTTCATAAGAGTTAATATAATTTTTACGTAATTTAAAGAATAAAAACCAAAAATGTAATCTTTTTAGGTGATTCCTTTTTTAAAGAACACCCAATATGTATTGGAGCAACTACAACCTTCCTAAAGAGATAGTTATATTTTTATGAATCCTAAATGTAAAGTTTATAGGCCTAAATTAAGATTGTCAAGAAAATGTAAGACTCTATATATTTAAATAGAAAGGTAGCATTAAAAAAACTAATGCTACCTTTCTATTTCATAAATAAGTTTTCCCTACGAGAAAGTAACCTCACCAGTATTAATGTCGTACATGGCACCAACAATCATAATTTCGCCATTTTTTTCCATTTCACTTAAAACAGGGCTTTCGGCATGAATTCTATCAATTGTTAATTCGACATTTTTTGCCGAAACGGAATCTACAAACTCTAAATTTTTCGAGTTTCTTAAGCTTTCATCTTGAGGTTCGGAAACGGCACCTACAGCTGGTTTTATTTTACTTAACATTTTTGTTAAGTTTCCTAATTGCGCATCGTCACAGGCTCCTTTTATGGCTCCACAACTAGTATGACCTAAAACTACAATTAGTTTAGTTCCTGCTAATTTACAGCCAAATTCCATACTCCCTAGAATATCTTCATTCACGAAATTTCCTGCAATACGAACGCTAAAAATATCACCTAAACCTTGATCGAAAACTAGTTCGGCGGATACTCTAGAATCTATACAACTTAAAATTGTTGCAAATGGAAACTGACCATCACTAGTATCATTTACTTGCTCCAACAAATTTCTGTTAGCTTTTAGGTTATTTTGGAACCTAATATTACCTTCTTTTAAATATTCTAATGACTTTTCAGGAGTCATTGTAGCTTGTGTTTCTCTTGTGTGTGCTTTCATAAATTTGTTTTTTAATTATTTTGTCCAGATATTAAAAGGGATACATTTAACTTATCTATCATACTTTTAATATCTAATTCTTTTACATTATTTTGTTTTGTTTCTTTATTATTATTCCTATTTACTAATAGTAAATTTACATTGCTTTTAGCTACATATTTGGATAGATTAAGTACTGTGTTATCATTATGTTCGAAAACATATTCTGTAGATTTTGTCTGAATTTCTTGCTTGTTGACATCCACTTTATCTAGTTTTTCTGCAAAACTAAATGTTATTAAAGAATCATTTGCTCCAGTAAATAAGTCCTGTGGAAATTCATTTTCCACAAAATCAGATTCACTATTAAGAACCCCTAATGACAATGTTTCATTTAATTCTAGCACCTGATCAGTATTGACAATCAGGACAATTCCTTTATGGGTCTTTAAAACAAACTCCGTTATACTATCGCCTAAAAGATTAATTGGTTTAGATTTTCGTTTTCCCAAAACAACTATATCTGGATTATTTTTAGAAATAAAATCGCCAATTTCATGTTTTACATTTCCAATAGCATAACTATGGTCAATTTCTAAATTTTGACTTTTAACTAATGGATCCAGTAATTTTACTATTTCTTTTCTAATTAATGTGTTTTGCTCACTTATACTTCGGAAAGTAGACAATTGGCTATCCCGATTTACGACGTCCATCGGTTTTTTAACGTGAAAAAAGTGGAGATTTTTATCAACTTTATTCGTTAACCTAATGGTCCTCTTTAGCAGTTCGTTATTGGACTCTTTCAAATCTGAAAGCACCAAAATATTATATTTATTTTTTTTCATAATGCTTTAGCTTAAACTGATATTAGATTTTGGTCTTAATTGAAAGAACTCAATAAAACTTGGCGGATTTTCTACTATACCTCTTTTTGAAATTAATTTGATGTCAATATTTCTTTCTTTGGCTTTAAAGGCAAAATCTTCCAGAATTTCTATTATGTCATAATCTAAATATCTAGTTTTTCTAACATCAAATTCTAAATAGGTGTCTCTTGGTAGGCTATCTAACTCCTTTAAAATAGCTCCCTTGTTAAAGAATGTTACTTCTTCAGCAAGTTCCATTTTTATTTTATGTTTTCCATTACTATTATCTTCAATATGAAGGAAATGTGAGTTTTGGTAGCTTTTTAATAATATTACTACAACACCAACAGCCAAACCTAAGCCGATTCCAACCAACAGATCTGTAAATATAATTCCTATTACTGTTACGAAGAAAGGCACGGATTGTTTCCAACCTAAACTATACATTTTTTTAAATAATGCTGGCTTTGCAAGTTTATACCCAACAATTAATAAAATTGCCGCTAAAACAGATAACGGAATCATATTAAGTAGTTTAGGTATTAAAATAACGGAGATCAACA
Organism: Flavobacteriaceae bacterium; assembly: GCA_965655805.1. Taxonomy (GTDB): domain Bacteria; phylum Bacteroidota; class Bacteroidia; order Flavobacteriales; family Flavobacteriaceae; genus Algorimicrobium. Next base: position 18,317 of record CBFHJN010000022.1, on the reverse strand, counting down.
ACAAGAAACCGTGTATAATAGTTGACATCTTGCTTTTTCCGCCAGATTGGATATTGGCCGAGCTTCTAACAATAACTTGTGTTATTGGTAATCCACCAATTAAACCCGAAATAATATTACCAGTTCCTTGCGCTAATAATTCTCTATTTGTAGGGGTTACATTTTTTTCTGGATCTAACTTATCAGAAGCTTCTACACACAACAAGGTTTCCAAACTAGCAACTAAAGCTATGGTAAAAGCAACAATCCAAACTTCATGATTTGTAATTGCCGAAAAATTAGGAAAACTAAATTGTCTTAAAAATGAATTTAAATCATCTGGAATTGGAACGCTAACCATATGTGTTCCAGTAATCGCCAAAACATCATCGTTCGAAGTAAGGTTAAAAAATAGAATACCTAAAACAACTACTACAAAAGGGCCTTGTATAATCTCGAATACTTTAGCTTTTTTACTTAAAACTTTATCCCAAAGTATTAATAGTATTAAGCTAATAATTCCAATTAATGCAGCGCCAGGATGAATATTGTTTAACATGGCAAACAACTCTGAAAAGGTATTACCTCCATCAATTTCAAAAAACTCTAAATCCCAAGCTGACCCTTCATCATAACCAAAAAAATTAGGAATTTGTTTTAAAATAATAATAATTCCAATTCCGGTAAGCATTCCTTTAATAACAGATGACGGAAAATAATATCCAATAATTCCAGCCTTTAGAACGCCAAAAACTAATTGAATAATTCCACCTAGTACAACGGCTACTAAAAAGTTTTCATAACCTCCTAACGTACCAATGGCTGTTAATACAATAGCTGCCAAACCAGCTGCAGGTCCACTAACTCCAATTTTGGAACCACTTAAGGATCCTACTACAATTCCTCCAATAATACCCGCTATTAATCCTGAAAATAAGGGTGCTCCACTGGCAAGAGCTATGCCTAAACACAAAGGTAAGGCAACAAAAAATACTACGACACTTGCAGGCAAGTCGCTTTTTAATGTTTTAAACATTTTATATAATGATTTTATCCTATTGAAAAGATTTCAATAGGTATTTAATATTTCTTTAATGACACTAAACGTCGAACGAATAAAATATTAGATAAAATCTGGTGGTGGGAAAATTAAATTAAGATGGGGTTTAGGATACTGTCTAAACCTATATCCTAAATTTTCTTTACAGTCTACTGAAAATATATTATTAAGTTCATTAGAATCATCTTCTAATAAGGGAAACTTAACATTCTCGTTTTCTTCTTCTGCAATACTATAAAACATGGATACATCTGCGGTATCATCTAATGCAACAATTACTGCAGGCGCTGAAATAAAAGCCAGAAATAAAATGGAGAACAAAGTTGCAATAGATTTCTTACACATTTTTTAGAATTGAAATGCAAATATACAGATTTCTATTGGTTGAAATGTTAAATTATCTTTAAAACGAATCAAGTAATTTAATGTCTGTGGCAGGAATCCAACCTTCTTTACCATCTGAAAGTTTAATTTTTTTCCAATTTTCAACGGTATCCAAAACTTGAACTTTAGTACCTTCGTGTAACACAAAAGCCTCTGTACTACGAAGATTAGGTTCACTTTTTATTTGAGCTTCTTGAGCAAACACAATGGCAGGATTATCACTTTTATCCAAATCAAATTTATTAAAAGCAGAAACTACAGAGCCAAGCATTAAAAACAATCCGATAAATCCAATTGTGAAGGAGAAACGTTTGGTTCGAGTTCCGTTTGCTAAATAATAATTGATGAATGCAAAAACGGATAGAAACACAAAGCAAATAGCCAAAATTGCCCATGCATCGAAGCTTACAGCATGTGAGACTTGATTAATAACTTTTGAAATACCTACTTCAGGAACAACATCAATATCATCTAATGTCATATTCTTGGCAAATGCCATATTCTGTTTAATATCGGCATCGTTTGGTGCTAACTGCAATGCCTTTTCATAGAAAAAAATACTAGGTGCAATATGATTGAGCTTATAATGCGCATTGGCCAAATTAAAGTATAATTCTGCTGAATGCATATCTGCATCCAGAATCTGCTGATATTTAGCTATGGCTTCTTCATATTTAGCATCATTATATAAGGTATTACCTTGCTCAAATAATTGGGAGTTTTGCGCAAAAGACAATAGGCTTAAAAAAGTAAAAACTAAAGAGAAAACATACGTTTTTTGAAGTTTCATAATCGGTAAAATATCTATTTAATTTCTTTATCTATTTGCGAGATTGTTTGAGCAGCACGCTCATAATCTTTTTGCATTTCAACTTGAGTGATTGGTGTATATCGAGCCAATTCGCAGTTTTTTAATATGGATATAAAACCAGAAATTGTGTTTTGACTTACTTGACCTTTTTGGAGTAATGCCTGAATTTTATCTTTACTGAATTCGTTTGTTTCAATATGAACAGTTGCTTTTAAGTAATTATGCAATGCTTTTTCAAGAGCCACATAAAAAGCTTCTTTTTGCCCCAAAGCCTTTTTGGCTTGACTTAAGTATTTTTTAGCCAGTTTATCGGCTTTACGAATTTTATTACCAAAAACATCAGCATCGCGTTTGTCTTTATTTTTCTTAAATACAATAACCAACGGAATGGCCAAAAATGGGACTAAAAGTGCTGCCCAAAACTCCAGAGATTTAAAAAAATGGGATGGTTTTGTACTGTATAAATTGGTATCTGTTTTAATGAAAGCGAATTGATTGCTATTTAAAACAACGCGTTGTTTATCACCTCCAACAGATGTAATATCTTGATTAGCGGTTTGATTGGTTGGGCCTTGTAGCACATCAATAATAATCTCGTTAGAATTGATTGTCTTATACGATTCGGTTTTTAAATCGAAATAAGAAAACGAAATATTTGGAATTGGATATTTCCCTTTAAACTGCGGTACAACCGTATAACTATCAGCAATACTACCTTGCATTCCATTTAAATTCGTCCGAACGTCTTCCGAATGTTCTGGCTCAAAAACCTCCAATGAGCTCGGTAAATTTAATTTTGGTAATTGAAACAATTTTAAATTTCCAGAACCAGACACTTCTACTTTAGCCTGTAAAGATTCCGTTGCATTTAATGATGATTTGGATGTGGTAACTTTAAAATTGAAATCGCCAACAGCTCCGGTAAAATCGGCCGGTTTTCCTTGTTCAGGCAATGGTTTCACATTAATGGTTCGTTTACCTGCGGAAACTGTTTTATGGCCTTGTTGCATGAGTCGACCACCAAAAATATCCCGTCTATTCGTTGGAACCTCAACCGTAATATCCAAGCTTAATGGTTCAATTTCTAGTTCGCCTGTTTTTTGAGGATAGAGCACTGTTTTACGTAAAACCACATAACGATAATCTTCACCTTTATAGGTGCCATTTTGAACTTTAAGTTGTCGGATATCAATATTCTGACTCCAGAAATCGCTGTATTTTGGATTATCAATTTCGCGCCAATTACTGACGCCTGTATCTGGTGATACATATAGTTTATATACAACCGTTATGGCTTCATTTAAATAGGGTTTGTCTTCTGAAATTTCAGCAACCAAATGAATATTTTCTGAAGCAATATAATCGGCATTATTGCCATCTTTTGGTGTTTCAACGGCAGATGTTACCGTAACAGAAATTGGTGTTGTTTTATAAATTTCACCATCAATTTCTATAACTGCTTGATTAATGGTAAAATTTCCTGTTCGTTTTGGTGCTAGAAAATAACTGTAGGTTTTAGAGTAGGAACGTTTTCCGTTAATCCAAGAATTGCTAACGGCTTGGTTGGGTCCACCAACTACCGTAAAATTATTAAAATCTGGTGGGTTAAAATTATCACCATCTTTATTCATTTCAAAATCAATGCGTAAGCGCTCATTAATACCTAACTTTTTCTTGCTGACTTTAGCTTCAAAAGTTATTTGCGCACTGGCTATACTGACGGCAAGCAGCATTAATATGAGTGTAATATGTTTTTTGAGTTTCATGATGTCTTTCTATCCTCTTATCTGTAAGCTCTAACTTCTATTTAAAACGAAAATACTGATTTTACCAATCTTTTTCAGATTGTACTTTCACGCCTTTTTCTTTTTGGGCATTCATTTTTTCTTGCACCTTGGCTTCTTGATTATTCATGGCTTCTAGCAAATTTTTCATTTGCTGCGGTGACATTTGTCCAGGTTGTGGTTTTTGCTGCTCTTTATCTTTTCCTGGATCTTGATTTTCTTTGCCTTTATCTTCTTGATCATCTTTAGGCTTGCCTTCTTCATCTTTTTTATCGTCGCCTTCCTTTTTATCTTGATCACCTTTATCTTTTTGGTCGTCTTTATCGCCTTCTTTATCTTTTTCCTTGTCTTTATCTTGATCTTTATTTTCGTCTTGTTTATCGTCTTGTTTATCGTCTTTGTTTTCGTCCTGATTCTGATTTTCCTGCTGCTTCGCACATTCTTTGGCTAATGCTAAATTATAACGGGATTCATCATCTTTAGGATTATTTCTTAAAGCACCTTTGTAAGCCTCAACGGCTTCTTTACACTTTTTATTTTGCATTAAAATATTACCAATATTATGATATGCTTGATGCTTTTCTGTTTTGGACGTGGCCGATTTGGCGGTTTTTTGCAGTTGATATAAGGCTTCCTCTAAATTACCTTCTTGGATGAATGACGTTCCTAAATTATAACCACCTACCGTTTCTGAAGGTGCTTCAGAAATAGCCTTACGATACGTCATTTCTGCCGAAACGAAATCGTCTTTTTCCAATAAATTATTACCTTCAAAAACAAGATTTTTAGCCTGTTTTGCAGATTTTAACTGTGCATCCTTGTCTTCCTCTTGAGAAAATACAGATACCGTAATTAGGGCGAATATGTAAAGTAATAGGTGTTTCATGAGTGCCTTTAAAAGTATAAAACAACTGGGTTTTAATCCGTTAATTATTTTATAAAATTTTTATAGATTTTCGTTGAATAGATTTAAGCGTTTTAACCAACCTGTTTTACGTTCTAATAAGAAAATATCAAGAAATAAAAAGAAAATAGCCAAGCCTAAAAACCATTGAAACTGATCTTTAAAATCAGCAAACTGCTTGGCTTCGTATTCTTGTTTATCCATACCGTTTAAAATATCGGTTATGGTTTCAACAACATCGTTTGTGTTTCGTCCGTTTATATAGGTTCCGTTGGCTTCTTCGGCAATTTTCTTTAACGTACTTTCGTCTAATTTAGTAATGACCGTTTCGCCTGTATTATCTTTTTTGTAGTTTAAAACAACACCGTTTCTTTTGATAGGAATGGGACCACCTTTAACATCGCCAACACCAATTGTAAAAATCCGAATACCTTCTTCATTCGCTTCTGCAGCGACATTTTCAGACATATCAGAATGATCTTCACCATCTGAAATAAGGATTAATACGCGATTGGTTTGTTGTTCATCATCAAAATAGGTTTTGGCCAACTCAATAGCTTCATCAATTGCTGTTCCTTGTGATGAAAGCATATCCGTATTCATGCCTTGTAAAAACATTTTTGCCGATGCATAATCCGTAGTGATTGGCAATTGTGGAAAGGCTTTTCCTGCATAAGCTATAATTCCAACCCGATCGCCTGCCAAATTATTAACGATTTGCGTAACTAATTGTTTCGCCTTTTCTAAACGATTTGGCGCTATATCTTCGGCTAACATACTTTTAGAAACATCAACCGCAAATACAATATCAACACCTTCGCGTTTAACCGTTTCTAATTTGGTGCCAATTTTAGGATTTACTAAAGCCATAGATAAACTGGCACATGCTAAACTTAAAACCACCACTTTCAACGCAGTTTTAAAGCCTGATTTATTTGGGCTTAATCGTTTTAATAATTGTTTATTAGCAAATTTATTTTGGGTGCGTTTTTTCCAAAATTGAAGCAACGCATACACGAGCATCATCACAGGAATAATTGCTAATACCCAAAACCATATTTTTTCTTCTAATTGATACATCTTTTAGTATTCAGTCGCAGTATTCAGTTACCATTTTATGTAATGAATAACTTACGATTATCTTTTTATTCTAATTTCTATTAAACAAAACTTCTAAAAATCGTGACGCGTAATAACAGTTCTAATAGCAATAATAAGCCTGCTAAAAACACCAATGGTCTAAATAATTCTTGATAATTATAAAACTTAAACTCTTCCACTTCTGTTTTTTCAAGTTTGTTGATTTCCTCATAAATTTCAGCTAGCTTTTCATTGTTAGTAGCTCTAAAATATTTTCCACCTGTGGCATCGGCAATTTCTTTCAGTAAAACCTCATCAATCTCCACTTGAACTCGACCATATTGCAATTTTCCATTTAACATTGAGACCGGAGACAGCGCTAAACCATTAGTTCCTAAACCAATGGTGTAAGTTTTTATACCATATTCTACAGCTAATTCACTAGCAATTTTAGGGTCGATGAACCCTGAATTATTCACACCATCAGTTAATAGAATGATAACTTTACTTTTAGCTTTGCTATCTTTTAAGCGGTTAACGGCTGTTGCCAAACCCATTCCTATAGCTGTTCCGCCTTCAATTATGGTATTATACTCTATACTTTTCAACGAGCGCAACACAATAGCTTTATCACTGGTAATAGGTGTTTTTGTATAACTTTCGCCTGCATATTCTACCAAACCAATTCGGTCATTGGGTCTTCCTTCAATAAATTCTGCAGCAACATCTTTTAAAGCCTCTAGTCTATTTGGTTTTAAGTCTTTTGCCAACATACTAGCAGATACATCAATAGCCATAACAATATCAATTCCCCGTGTGGTTTTTGTTTTGGTACTTACGTCAACCGAACGTGGTCTGGCTAAAGCAGTTATTAAAGCTGCCAAGGCCAGCAAACGTAAAACAAATAATACATGTCTGAATTTCGGTAAAATAGATGGCGTTACTTGAAACCCTTTAATACTGGATATTTTTAATTCTGCGGTTTGCTTGTTATGCTTTACAACATACCAAATTATGGCAAGTGGTAATGCCAGCAATAGCCAGAAAAACTGTTTGTCTAAAAATTCTACGCCTTCAAACATCATCATTCTGTTGTAGGTTTAAGTTCAACTGAATTTTCTATACGATCTACCATTTCAGCTGCATATTCATCATCTTTTTGCCAAATAATTATAATTTGCTGAATGATATTTTGTGTTGTGAAATGTAAAAGAATATACTCGCCTTCCACAAAGGAATCCGATTTTCCTACAGGAAATTGTGCATAACCAAATGTTTTTAAACCTTCGGCATTATTAGGCGTTACAAATTTTTCGTTTTTAACAATAATATTTGCAGCACCTTTGTTTTCTAAATCTTGAATGGCCTTTTCAGAAACGGCTATCAAATTAATGGAATCTTCAGGTTTCTGATTTTTTAAGGTGGCTGTATTTAACGTAATATTTAAATTATCACCGAAACTTCCAAAATTGAATGTGGTATAATCTACTTGCGCATTTTCACTTCGAACAGAATCCGATTCTATGCGCTTTAAAACTTCTGGAGTTGAAATAATAATTGGTGGAAAACCATAATCACTAGTTACCCAATTGCCTTCTAATAATTCCAAACTGTTGTTGCCAAGCAAAGTATCTTTTACATAATTAAAGCCATATTTAAGACCAAAACCAACAAAGGTTGCTATTAATAATCCAACAACGACGAAAGCTGAAATAATTATTTTTCGGCGTTTCTTTTTGCGTTCCTGTGCTTCTTTGTATTGTTCGTTTAAAAGTTTTTCTTCTTCGGTAGGCTCTGGCAACACCTCTTTGACATGATCAATTTCTTCATCAATTGTTTTTCTATCAAATTTGGCTAACTCTTTATCTGGTGCTGATTTAGCGAATTTTACTAAATCGGCTCTCTTAAAAATGCTTTCCAGGTTTTTAATAGTTTCTAAACTTAAATCTATTTGATTGCCATCTTTTAATAGGCGTAACCGTGAAATAAGTTCGTCTGTGGTGCTTTCAAGAGCATGATCATAAACCTGTTCGTCTAAATAGCGTCGGATGGCCAAGGTTAATTCGGAATAATACTCTTTATAAGATTCTTCTTCTAAATACCGATGTTCATCCAATTGTTTTAAGGCCAATTTGGCACGATCATAAGGTGGTAACAAGGCAATCTTTTCTTCTTCGGTTAATGGCTTTTTACGCCATACAAACCAATATAATAATCCTGCTACCACAGCGATAGCCAATAAAATGATAAGCATTATTTTCCACCAATCACTACTACTTTTTTCAACTGAAATGATAGGTTTTATAGCATATAAACCCTGTTTGGTAGTATCGACCACAACTGGATTAACGATAACTTTTAATGAGTCCGTAAACAACGTTTTATCATTAATAATAATTTTTTGTCTTGGAATGGTGTAAGCTCCAGAATCGAATTGGGTTAATCCGTATTTTTTTATGAGATTAAATTTGACAGCATTTTTAGTGGTATCAATATCATAGGATTCAATAACTTCTAAAGGCGAAAAAGTAGCACCTTCAGGAAAAACAACCAAATCCGTACTATCGGTTTCAACTTCTACTTGAAACGTAATTTGTTCTCCAATTTTGATTTCAGAGACATCAACGCCAGATTTAACTTGAGCGATAGATACTGAAGAATATAGAAAAAAGACACAAGAACAAACAAGTGCTATTGGAAAACCAAAAGCTAGTGATGTCTGTTTCTTATTTCGAAAATAGTAATTCATAAATTCTAATATCAATTAGCCTCTTTGTTTAAAATAGCCTAATAATTTTTTAACATAGCTTTCATCCACACGACAATCAATAGCGCCTGCTCCTGATTTGGAAAAGCTTTCTTTGAAATAATTCACACGTTCATTATAATATTTACTATAACCTAAACGCACACTTTTGGATGCTGTATTTACTAAAACACTTTGTCCTGTTTCTTGATCTTGCATTTGTACCATTCCTAAATTGGGCATGCTTTCTTCATGTTTATCATACACCCGAATTCCTGAAATATCATGTCGTCCAGCAGCAATTTTTAAATTATGGCGATAATCATCTGCCATAAAATCCGATAGTACAAAAACAATGGCTTTTCGCTTCATCACATTCGATAAAAACTTTAAAGCTTCGGCAATGTCTGTTTTTTGGCTTTGTGGTTTAAACTCGATAAGTTCACGGATAATTCGTAAGACATGCGAACGCCCTTTTTTAGGTGGAATATACAGTTCAATGACATCTGAAAATAAAATCAGACCAATTTTATCATTATTTTGTGTAGCCGAAAAGGCTAGTGTTGCTGCAATTTCGGTAACAATTTCATTTTTAAATTGGGAATCCGTTCCAAAAAATTCAGAACCTGAAACATCCACCATAAGCATCATGGTGAGTTCGCGTTCTTCTTCAAAAACTTTAATGTGTGGTTCGTTCGTTCTAGCGGTTACATTCCAATCAATATTCCGAACATCATCACCATATTGATATTGGCGCACTTCACTAAAAGTCATACCACGACCTTTGAAAGTGGAATGATATTCACCTCCAAAAATATGATCAGACAACCTACGTGTCTTAATCTCTATTTTTCGTACTTTTTTTAGTAATTCTTTTGTATCCATCGCTTCAGTAAACAGTATTCAGTCGCAGTTTTCAGTTTCACTTGTATTCATATTCCAGCAAACCTAATACCAGTTTACTGCAACTGAATACCGAATGCTCATTTTAAGGGACTTCAATCTCGTTTACAATTTTGCTGATAATATCTTCTGAAGTCACATTTTCCGCTTCTGCTTCATAAGTAATTCCTATTCGGTGGCGCAATACATCATAAATTACGGCACGCACATCTTCAGGAATTACATAACCACGACGTTTGATAAAGGCATAACATTTAGCCGCTGTTGCCAAGTTAATACTACCACGTGGCGATGCTCCAAATGAAATCAATGGTTTTAATTCAGCCAATTTATATTTTTCTGGATAACGCGTGGCAAAAATAATATCGAGAATATATTTTTCAATCTTTTCATCCATATAAACCTCACGAACTGCTTTTTGCGCTTGTATAATTTGATCGACAGATATCACGGGATTCACTTTATCAAAAGCACCTTTTAAGTTAGCACGCATAATTAACTGCTCATCATCAATTTTAGGATAATCAATAACAGCTTTCAACATAAAACGGTCTACTTGCGCTTCTGGTAACGGATAGGTTCCTTCTTGCTCAACTGGATTCATGGTTGCCATAACTAAAAATGGCTTATCTAAAACAAAGGTTTCATCACCAATAGTAACTTGCTTTTCTTGCATAGCTTCAAGTAAAGCCGATTGCACTTTAGCAGGTGCACGATTAATCTCATCCGCTAAAACAAAATTGGCAAAAATAGGACCTTTCTTAATTTTGAAATCGTTTTCTTTCATGTTGTAGATAAGTGTACCTACAACATCCGCAGGTAATAAATCGGGTGTAAACTGAATCCTGCTAAAGGAGCCATGAACTGCTTGTGATAAGGTATTAATGGCTAACGTTTTTGCTAAACCAGGAACACCTTCCAAAAGAATATGTCCTTGTCCTAACAGTCCAATTAGTAAACGTTCAAGCATGTGTTTTTGTCCAACAATTACCTTGTTCATTTCAAACATGAGTAATTCTATAAAAGCACTTTCTTTTTCAATTTTCTCGTTAATAGACGCAATGTCAATTGTACGCGTTTCTTCCATCTTTTTTTTCTATTTAAAACACCCGAAAACAGTGGGCTTATTTCAGTCTGCTAAATTGTTAAAATTTTTGCTTTCAGGCTGTTAATAATTGGTTAAAAATTATGCGGTTTTTAACCGGAGAAATATTAAAAATTTAACAATTTAATTGGAAATTAAACCAAAATACCATTCAAAATATATGAAGTTTCAATTTAATTAACACAGAGCACCTAATTTAAAAATGAAAATATATTTGCAAGCATCACTTTAATTTTTTTGTAATTTCACAGGAATTTATTTCACATGCTAATCGATTAGAAAATATAATATGTAAAATGACAAAAAAAATAGCGTTAATAACAGGAGCAACTAGCGGAATTGGTCGTGCTACAGCTCATGCATTTGCTAAACATGGTATTCACTTGGTGTTATGTGGCAGACGCCAAGACCGATTGGACACGATTAAAACGGCTCTTCAAAAACAAACCGAAGTGCACACCCTAAATTTTGATGTTCGGGATTTGACTGCTACAAAAAATGCTTTTGAAAGTTTGCCAGACGCATTTAAACAAATAGATATTTTAATAAACAATGCTGGAAATGCTCATGGCATGGACACCATTCAAGATGGCAATGTTGACGATTGGGATGCCATGATGGATATTAATGTAAAAGGCTTATTGTATGTCAGCAAATTAATTATGCCACAAATGATTGCCAGAGAATCTGGACATATTATTAATATTGGCTCATCAGCAGGAAAAGAAGTATACCCAAAAGGAAATATTTATTGTGCCAGTAAACATGCTGTTTTAGCCATTACCGAAGGGATGCGGATAGATTTAAACCCATATGGCATTAAGGTATGTGCTATAAATCCAGGTTTGGTGGAAACGGAATTTTCGCAAGTTCGTTTTAAAGGTGGAGCACAAGCTGATAATGTGTACAAAGGTTATAAAGCCTTGCAACCAGAGGATGTAGCAGATGTTATTTATTTTGCTATTTCCAGACCTCAACATGTTAATATTGCAGATGTTTTGATGTTTTGCACAGCACAAGCCAGTAGTACAATTGTAAAGAAAGACTTATAAATAAAAAAAAACCACTTTCGTGGGAAGCAAATATGATCAACAAACGCCTACTCATAAAAAATTTACTAGCTCATAATGATGAGAACAGTTTTTATGATAAAAAGCGTAGGATTGATATGAGTCTCAAGGAAGGAAAGGCCAAGTTCCTAAAACATGTTTGTGCGCTATCAAATAGCAATCCCAAAAACAATTCCTATATCGTTATTGGTGTTGAAGATGAAGATAGCCAAATAATTGGTGTAGATTTTTTTGATGATAGCAAAATTCAAAATCTGATTAATGCCTATTTAACCAATCCGCCCATTGTGCAATATGAAAACATTTCGTTTCCACATTTACCGGAAGGAAAAGTTGTTGGGCTTGTAACCATTAGAGCTACAGGCAAAATAACATCGCTCCGAAAGAATATTTGGAAATATTATGGTGGTGCAGTTTTTTTCAGAGATGGTAGTATTAGTATGCCCAAAGTGTTCGATATTGAAATTACCGATAGCAATTCTGAAATAGTAAAAGCTATTGAAGCACATTCTCAAAACAATATGAAATACACCTTGGATGGTGTTTTTGATTTTATGAAAACACGAAAAGATTACCATCCAAAATACCATGTATTTAAAGAGTATTTTGTGGTATGTTGGGCTGGACAGAAAAAAGTAGTAAAAAACGAAACCTTTTACTCACGTGTTGATATTGAATTAATTAATGAACAAGTCCAATTATTTTATTCCACTTTAGATGACGTATCTATTACCTTTAATAACGATTCATTTAAAATTACAGAATATATTAATTTAGGTTTGCAACAATCCTTTCGGTATTACCCATTAGAAAAAACAACGATTCAGTTTTCTGAACACGGAAAGTATAGTATTGATAGTAAGCTTATTTTTGAACCACCACAATATGATAAAAAAGTATTACACCATATATATAATGCCAATAATGCGCTTTTGGACTACCTAACTAGCGGACAAACGCTGTCAAATAATCAACTGCTAGATTTAAAAAACTTACCTGCATCCTATTTAATTTGTTATTTAAATGATTTTGAAGACGCTATACACAAATTACACAACGCAAAATCAGTTCTGAAAAAGTTTCCAGAAATCTATGAAGCACTGAAACAAACCATGCGCATTTTAAGAAAAGTACAGTATAACTAAAGTTTAGTTATACAAAATTAACTACCAATGGTGAAAAATATAATACCAACTATCCATAACTAAATTAATACCAACTACTTTCACTTATATTTGTTTTGCTATTAATCAACTATACTACAAAAGCCTTGAGAAAAGTAAATTTTACTTTTTGATAGGCTTTTTGTTTTATCTGCATATTTATAAATCCTTTGGTTTTTAACTTCAATAAGATGGTTTCATCTCAATCTCTAGGATTCTTGCTGAATTATTTGGAAAAAATCAGATTATTCCTACGCAATAGACTAACTACTAACAGATTAACTTTATTTCTAATTTTTTTTTTTACATTGTTAACCTTAACTCCTAAAAACCATTAAATCACAAATAACTAAAATGAACATTATGAATATTTTAAAAAATTTAGCCATTGCATGTATTCTTGTATGCGTCTTTAATTGCAGTAGTGATGACGATATAAATGAACCATATAGTCCTGCCGCAACTAATTTTAATAGAACAATTAATGAAAATCCAACGGACGGTTTATTAATTGGCACCATTCCATCCACGAGTGCATCTGCTAGCAATTTCAGCATTATATCTCAATCTGTAAGCGGTGCCTTACGTATTGACCCTTCTACGGGAAATTTAATTGTAAATAACGCACTGGTTTTTGATTTTGAAACCAATCCGTCCATTACGGCTGTTGTAAGAGATTTAACTAATAACGGTACAACCAATGTTACTATTGACTTGACTAATATTGATGATATTGCACACTTTTTATCAACTTCTAAAGCTGACTATTTAGCAACACCAAATAATGATTGGATAGCAATTACAGAAGCCGAATACGAACTTCTAGCTGAACGTTTAAATCAAGTTTCTAGGCTAGGTTCAACTGCTACTGATTACTTAACAACAGGTGCTTTATCAATAGACAATGTTACAGCAACTAATGTTGGTGGCAGCCCTAATCTTCCAGTCGATAATTACTTCTTTGGCTTCAAATACCATTCTTTGTCAAATAATGTAGTTGGTGCTAGAGTTAAAATTTCTGTTACAGATCCGCTCATCGGATTCATTGGATGGGGAACACCTTTACCTGAACATGATATGGGAGACAACTATTTTGTTTTAAAAAATGATAATGGTGTTGGCGCATCAAATGAGGCCTATATAGCAGTGTATTCGCCAGGTGATATTGCTTATATAAATTCTTCAGCCGACAAAACTTGCTATGCTGATAATGGTGATGTAACCTCTTTCCCAGCTGCAAATATTTCTACTGAAATAATTTACTTATACCAAGGCTTATATACACCACAAAAACAATGGGGAGAATAACAAACTAATTTTAAACACGAATAAACCCTGTATATCTATCTTAATTATACAGGGTTTTCAATAACATCTTTTAACCTTTTATACAAGATAAACATTAAATTATAAACACAATATATTATGAAACATTTAAAAATTATAATTTTAGTTATTAGTTGTCTAGCCGTCTTTAGCTGTAGTAAAGATGATGATGGTGTTGCATTTATTCCAGAACAATCTATTCAAGAAAAAATAGCATACAGATGGTATATAGTTACAGTGGAAGATCCTACTACAGGTACACAAACTCCTTTGAATACATGCGAAAAAAGAACCTATTATCAGTTTTCATTAACTGGTGAAGTGGTAGTGGAATTGTTTAGTGAGGATGACGACAATAATTGTATATCAAACGGCATAGTAAATGGCACCTATGAACTTATTCAAGTTGATGGCGAAAATGGCGTTACAATTACCGGTGATTCTGGAAATGAAACTTCTAAAATTATATCCATTACCGAAACGGAACTCATTTTAGAGCAACAAGGATTTGGTATCAGACATTTAATCTTTACTAGAGCGTAAATTTCAATTTTATAAAAGAAAGGAGTTAACTCATAAAAAAAAGCCGCTATAATTCTACTAAAGAAATATAACGGCTTTTGAATTTATAGGTTACATGTCAATTATAAATCAAACTTGATTCCTTGCGCTAAAGGCAATTCATCAGAATAATTTACCGTATTAGTTTGACGACGCATATAAACCTTCCAAGCATCAGATCCAGACTCGCGTCCACCACCTGTTTCTTTTTCACCACCAAAAGCTCCACCAATTTCAGCACCAGATGTTCCAATATTAACATTAGCAATACCACAATCTGAACCTGAAAATGATAAGAATTTTTCAGCTTCTTTCATTTCATTGGTCATAATTGCTGAAGATAATCCTTGAGCTACACCATTTTGCATGGCAATAGCATTTTCCACATCACCAGAATATTTCATTAAGTATAAAACAGGCGCAAATGTTTCGTGCTGTACAATTTCAAAATGATTTTCGGCTTCAATAATTGCTGGTTTTACGTAGCAGCCACTTTCGTAACCTTCGCCTTCTAACACACCTCCTTCAACTAAAACGGTTCCACCTTCAGCTTTCGCTCTTTCAATAGCAGATAAATATGCATTTACAGCATCTTGATCAATTAATGGTCCTATATGGTTTTTCTCATCTAACGGATTTCCAATAGTTAATTGTTTATAAGCACCAACAATAGCATCTCTAACCTTATCATAAACGGATTCGTGAATAATTAAACGACGGGTTGATGTACAACGCTGTCCGCAAGTTCCTACAGCACCAAATACAGCACCTGGAACAACTACTTTTAAATCAGCCGTTGGTGTGATAATAATGGCGTTATTTCCACCCAATTCTAATAATGATTTCCCAAAACGTTCAGCAACCGTTACACCTACAATTTTACCCATTCGAGTAGAACCCGTAGCCGAAATTAATGGAATACGTGTATCGGTTGTCATCATTTCTCCAACCTTATAATCACCATTAATGATACAGGAAATACCTTCTGGTAAGTTATTCTCTTTTAAAATGTCCGCAATAATTTTCTGACAAGCAACAGAGGTTAATGGTGTTTTTTCGGAAGCTTTCCAAACACAAACATCACCACAAACCCAAGCCAAAGCTGTATTCCAAGCCCAAACAGCTACTGGAAAATTGAATGCTGAAATAATACCAACCACACCTAAAGAATGCCATTGCTCACGCATAACATGACCTGGACGTTCTGATGGAATAGTTTGTCCGTTTAATTGTCTAGATAATCCAACGGCAAAATCACAGATATCAATCATTTCCTGAACTTCACCATATCCTTCTTGAAGTGATTTTCCCATTTCAAAAGACACTAATCGACCTAATGGTTCTTTTAACTCACGTAATTTATTTCCAAATTGACGTACAATTTCACCACGTTGAGGCGCTGGCATAGCTCTCCAGATTGGAAAGGCAGCCGTTGCTGCATCCATGACTTTCTCATAATCTGCTCTCGTGGTTGTTTTAACTTTAGCTATTAATTTTCCATTTACTGGCGAAATACTCTCAATAACTTCACCACTGCCAAAATTATTAGAACCTGTTGAAGTTCCTTCATTTATATCTTTAACACCTAATGCATTTAGGGCTTTTTCAATTCCGAAATCGGTTGCAACTGCTTGCATAAATCTATTTTTTTTAATTATTATTTTTACTATTTGCGAATATACTAATAAATGTCGCCTTACTAAAGTGAAACCTGCTAAAAATTGTTAACTTTAAGTTCTCATTTAATTGAATTTACCCATGAAAAACTCCTTCTATTTATTAGCTATTTTAATTTTGTTTTCTAACTGTAAAAACAAAGAAGAATTACAAGCTATTTCAAATAATCAAAATAAATCGGCAGTAGATAGCACAAAAATCAATACCAACAAATTTGCCATTGTTATCCATGGTGGCGCAGGCACAATTCTGAAAGAAAATATGAGTGCAGAAGATGAAGCAGCCTATCATGCCAAGCTAGAAGAAGCTATTCGCGTTGGACATCAAATTTTAAGTGAAGGAGGAAGCAGTTTGGATGCTGTTGAAAAAACAATCAATATTTTAGAAGATTCGCCACTATTCAACGCTGGAAAAGGTGCCGTTTTTACGAATGCCGAAACCAATGAATTGGACGCCTCAATTATGGATGGCAAAACCTTAAATGCTGGTGCTTCAGCAGGCACTAAAACCGTGAAAAATCCTATAAATTTAGCACGTGCCATTATGGAAAACTCACCACATGTGATGCTTTCCGGAACGGGTGCCGAACAATTTGCCAAAGAACAAGATTTAGTTTTAGTTGATTCCACGTATTTCTATACGGAAAGCCGACTCAATTCTTTAAAACGCGTAAAAGAACGCGAGGCTCAAAAAACAACTGATGATGAAACAGCTTTTTATAATGAAACGATCAAAGACTCCAAATTCGGAACCGTTGGTTGCGTAGCTTTAGACAAAAATGGGAATTTAGCTGCAGGTACCTCAACAGGTGGCATGACCAACAAACGTTGGGGACGTATTGGTGATGCGCCTATAATTGGAGCAGGAACCTATGCTAACAATAATACTTGTGCAGTTTCAAGTACTGGTTGGGGCGAATTTTTTATTCGTGCTATGGTAGCCCATGATATTTCAGCTTTAATGGACTATAAAGGATTAACTCTACAAAAAGCAGCTCGTGAAGTTATTCAGAAAAAAGTTCCAGAACTTGGTGGTGATGGTGGCATTATTGCGGTTGATAAAAATGGAAATATGGTGATGGAATTTAATACAGCTGGTATGTATCGCGCGTCTATGAATGATGAAGGTGAATTAACTATTGGTATTTATAAAAACAATGAAGATTAACAAATTCTTGTCATTTTTAAATTAATTAGCATCTCAAGTGCGTGAAACATTCGTATGTATTTAAAAGCGAATCGTCTTGAACGTTTTTATTCTATCATATAAAATCAGTAAATATATGTCTTTAAAAAACACAATAGCTCTCCTGCTTTTGCTACTCGCATTCACTTCCTGTAAAAAGGAAGAAACCGAAACGGATAATCTTTTTAAATTCCGAGACTATATTAGTTACACCACTTCTGGTTTAAGCTCTATAGCCAATCCTATTCAAATTAATTTAGCAAAACCTGTTGAAAAATGGGAAGTTGGACAGGAAATTATTGCTGATATTTTATCTATTTCGCCACATGTTTCTGGAAAAATAGTGGTTGTAAATAAGCAATCTATACTTTTTATACCAGACGAAGATTTGGAACCTGCCACCGAATACAACGTCACTGTAAAGTTAGATGAAATCTATAAAGACCTTCCTAAAGATTTTAGCAATTATAACTTTCAATTTAAAACCATAACTCCAAATTTCAACATTGTTACCAAAAGCTTACAATCATACAGCAAAGAATGGCAATATGTGGAAGCTGTTCTAAAAACTTCTGATGT
>CBFHJN010000021.1:0-21425 GCA_965655805.1 Flavobacteriaceae bacterium | reverse complement strand
ATTTATATTTTAACTAACTATATTTCAATGTTTTATAAATAGTATATTTAAGTATTTTATTTTTTATAAATAGTATATTAAAAAGTAATTAGAATAAAAACTATTGCCAACACCGTGTATAATTCATTGCTAGTTATAGCCTACTTACGAAAGTCCTCGCGGACTTTCTATCTGTGATTTTTTTGCTAAATTTAGTGCTGAAACACGCAACGAAATCATACACAAACACGTTACCACACATAAGAAAAACCAACCTATGAAACTATTGACAGGATTTTACATTTTTGTTTTAATTACAAGTCTTTTAACAATTAATAACAATCTGAATGATTTATTAAATCCAACAGTTATTGTCAGTTTAATTGGAATTGCATCAGCAATATTATTTTTTACGAAAAAGTCGAACTTTTATTTTTTAGCGATTATTTGGATTATTGCACAAATTCCATATTTGATAATTGGAGAATATACTATTGATTTTTCTCAATTTCTGAATTTTCATTTTTCTCTTAATATTGGTTCTGTGTCTTTAGGATTAAATGTTCAAATATTTTTGTTATTTTTTATAAAACCAATTTTACTTTCTGAATTTCTATTTCAAAAAGTGACTTTCAAAGCATACACTGAAAATGATAAACTAAAAAGAGAGAATGAATATTCTTTTATCCCAACAGATATTATAGGAAAAAAATTAGTTGGGAATTCTGAAATTGAAATTGAAAACGAAATTTATTCAAAAGTAGCGTTTGAACCTGGAAAAAACGAAAAAATTAAAAAAGGCGGAATTACATTAATTCCTTCAAACAAAATTGGGAAAATAAATGCAACAGTTGAATATAAACTGAATAAAAACGTGTGGTAACAACGTGTATAATTCATTGCTAGTACTCGCCTACTTACGAAAATCCTCGCGGATTTTCTATTCGGTTTTTATTTGCTAAATTAGGTGCTTAAACACGCCACTAAAGAAACACGTTGGCAGGCAAATCAAGTATATATTATAAACTTTAAAAATGGAACAAATAAACATACTTTTCTTTGTCTTAAGTTCTTTTTTCGGAATTAATGATGGTCAAATTGCTGCCGAAAAAACGACAGTCATCATAAGTCCTAAAAGTCAAGAAATAGAAATTATTCAAGAAAATTTATTTACAGTTATTCAATCAAATAAAGACACAACAAGTGTATTAGAACAATGGGGAAAATTAGTCAATGCAGAAACGGATAATACATACGCTTGGGCTAAAGATTTAGATAATTTCCATACCAAGAACCTTATTCTTAAATCAATAAAAGGAACTATTCAACCATATTTAAAACTTAACTATTCAACTGAAAAAGATTTACGTGTAATGGGAATTTGGTATAATGAAGAGAAAAATCAATTTTCCATTAACCATATTGCACAACAGAATCTGAAAACCACAGAAGGAAAATTAGTCGAAAATTATTGGATTTTTGATGGAGATAATACTTTCAGTTTCACAATAGAACCATTTTTACAAATGCCAGAGAATTATCAAAAATTTAAAAAACCTCTGAATGAAATTGTAAATGAATAACAGATAGCATCATCCAGCAGATAATAGTGTATAAAACACATTGCTAGACACCTATATACTTACGAATCCCGATAACCTTCGCGAATCGCTCCTGCCTATCGGCAGACAGGTATTTTCTATTCGGTTTTTATTTACTTAAATTGATAACTTTATTACATAAGCGAACTTAAGTCATACAACAACGTGGTAGCACATTGTGAAAACCCATATAAATTTTGAAATTGTATTAATAAATCTATATGAAACCCAAAACTAGCTATACTAAAAGCGGAGATTTTAATATTGCCTATCAAGTAGTAGGTGAAGGAGCAATTGACATTTTATATATTCCAGGTTGGGTTTCAAACATTGATATGATGTGGGCAGAACCTCGGCTCGCTTCCTTTTTAACTAGGCTTTCCATATTTTCTAGATTAATTATTTTCGATAAAAGAGGTACAGGGCTTTCAGATCGTTCAGATGAATATTCCACCATGGAAGAGCGTATGGATGATATCAATTCGGTATTAGATGCAGTAAATTCAAAAAAGGCATTTTTATTTAGTCATTCTGAAGGAGGATCTGTTAGTCTTTTATATTCTTTAAAGTATCCTCAAAAAACGTTAGGCGTTATCGGTTTTGGGATATTTGCAAAACGCAGGTATTCCAAAGATTACCCTTGGGCTCCTACAGATGCCGAACGTGAGATTTCTAATAAGGCAATTGAAGACAATTGGGCACACGGAAATCTTGATGGATTAAAAACTTTAGTTCCTTCATTAGCGCATGATAACACATTTTTAGATTGGTTAGCTAGTTATTTGCGTGCTGGAGGAAGCCCAAAGGCTGCATTAATTCTGCATAAGCAATGCACGAAAATTGATGTGACTGGAGTCTTGGGATCAATTAAAGTCCCAACACTTCTTCTGTATAGGAAAGAGGATATAGACATCCTTGTCGAAGAAGGTAGATATTTGGCAGAACGTATACCTAATTCCAAACTTGTTGAATTTAATGGTCGAGATCATCTTTTCTGGACAGGTGACACCTATCCAATTTTAGCAGAAATAGAAGAATTTGTTACAGGAATACGTCCAAACAAATCAGACTTTCAAAAACATAAAAAAATAGGAATAGATATAGAAATTGTCATGTTAGAAAAATTTTTATTTAATTTGAAGGTTGAAGAATTCGCCAAATTATGTGGTCGAAGTTTATCAGCCTTTAAAAGAGATTTCAAAAACACATTTAATACAACACCTTCTAGGTGGATAAAATCTAAACGTCTGGAACATGCCAGAGTACTACTTATTGAAAGTAATTTAAATATTAACCAAATTAGCTATGATTGTGGTTATAGAAATTCATCGCATTTTATAAAATCTTTTAAAGAAAAATACAATATACCACCTCGCAAGTACAGGTTAAGTAATAATAAATAGACAATAATTTGTTGTTTGGACGTTTTAGAATGTTTTTTGAACGTATTTGAAAGCTATATGACTTTTGTTTTTATGAATTTTGGGATATAAACAAAAACAATAGTCATGAAAAAATCATTAATCTTTATTTATGGAATAGTAGCCTATTGTATTTTTCTAATTGCATTTTTATATGCCATAGGATTTGTTGGTAATTTTTTTGTTCCAAAAACAATTGATTCAGGTGCAGAGCCAACTTTGCTAAAAGCCATTTTAACCAATACAATTTTATTAAGTGTATTTGCTTTGCAACATAGTATAATGGCGAGACCAAAATTTAAAGAGTGGTTTACATCTATCTTCAATCAAGCTATGGAAAGAAGTACTTATGTACTACTTTCTAGTTTGGCATTAATATTAGTTTATTGGCAATGGCAGCCTATAACAACAATAGTTTGGAAAGTTGAAAACAATATTCTTTCTATTGTTTTAATGGGATTATTTTTTACTGGGTGGTTTATTGTTTTGCTATCAACATTTATGATAAATCATTTTGAACTTTTTGGTTTAGTCCAAATTTTTGATAATCTAAAAAACAAAGTAACCCCTAATCCAAAATTTCAAACTAACTACTTATATAAATTGGTAAGACATCCAATAATGTTAGGATTTCTAATTGCCTTTTGGGCAACACCAACTATGACTGTTGGGCATTTATTCTTTACATTAGTTACAACCATATATATATTTGTTGCTGTAAAGTATTTAGAAGAAAAAGACTTAAGAAAGTCTATTGGTAAAGCATATGAAAAGTATCAAAATGAAGTGCCCATGATAATTCCATTTACAGGAGTTCAAAAAACAAAAACTAGAACGTAAGTAAAAAACTTGCTACAACAAAGTGCTGTTTTAAAAACTACCAAGTTCAATAAAACAAAAACAGAAAATTCGCATTAAAGCCAAACCACTTCCCAACCGAAGTGGTTTTTTTATACCCTAACCAAAACGTAAGTTTCACGCACCCAAAATCACGTTTGTCTCATTAGTTATTTCTAGATACCTGATAAACCACTAGGTTTGAATCATAATCATAAAAGTAACTATCATGAAAAATAATCTAAACGTAAGTATTAAAACTCCATGTTCTGAAAACTACAAGAACTTTGCACCTACAAAAGCAGGAGGATTCTGTAATTCCTGTGAAAAAGAAGTCATTGATTTTACAAACATGAATTCTGAAGATATTATCAATTATTTCAAATTGAAAAACACCCAAAACACTTGTGGTAGATTTAATAATACGCAATTGGATTCACTTAATCAAAGCCCTAAAACCAATAAAAGACTGAATCTTTTTGGTGGACTCGGTTTCGCGTTGCTTTCTTTTTTTAGTTTCACTTTTGCTCATGCGCAGGATAAGAAAACGGATACAAAGGACAACACCAATTCAGAGATAAAAGATGTTCATCAAGAGAAAGAAATCACCGTAAAAGGAACGGTTTTAGATGAGAATGGTTTACCACTACCAGGTACAAATATTGTTCTTAAAGACACAACAATTGGCATACAATCTAACTTTGATGGTGAATTTGAATTTCCTCAAAAATTAAAAAAAGGCGATGTTCTCGTTTTTAGTTTTATAGGCTATGAAACGCGAGAAATTATAATTGACAACCCTAGTTCTGCAAATAGCATCGCGTTAAATATTGATATGAGTGATTATACTTGTATTGTAATGGGTAAAGTAGCCGTGAAAAAAGTTTACAAATCAAAGAAAAACAAGTAATGATGTCAAGCAGGATTCTGTTATTTTTCGTTTTTAGCTTTAGTATATCCCACGCCCAAATATCAGATTTTGAATCTGTTAATTTTAAGCAAGCCGATTATATGGCCAAACTAAATAAAGGTGCAGGTTTGGATAACTTGCCGCTTTTAGCGCATAAGCTGACCGCTTCACTACCAACTGACGTTGAAAAATTTAGAGCTATTTATGTTTGGGTTTGTCAGAATATAGAAGCAGATATTCCGCAGCAAAATAAAATTTTCAGAAAACACAAAAAATTTAAAGACGATAGCCTTGGGTATGTGACTTGGAATAATTCTTATTTAAAAACCACCTTTAAAAGGCTTCTAAAAGATAAAAAAACCATGTGTACAGGTTATGCCTATTTGGTTAAAGAATTGGCTTTTTTGTCAGGTATAGAAAGTGAAATTATAAATGGATATGGCAGATCAGTAGCTTCAAACATTAACGAACTTGAAATGGCCAATCATTCCTGGAATGCCGTTAAATTAAACAACAAATGGTATTTATGCGATGCCACATGGTCTAGTGGTTATACCATTAATAACACCTTTATAAATGATTATAATGATGGTTATTTTTTAACAGATCCCGTATTATTTTCTAAAAGCCACTACCCTATTGACAAAGAATGGTTATTGAATGACGAAATGGCAGCATGGACATTTGTAACATCACCATTAATTTATGGAGAAACCTATGAACATAAAATAATCCCAATGAGTCCGAAAGACATGAACGTTTCTACCGAAAAAAATCATGAAATACATTTTAGTTTCAAATCGCTTAAAACCATTTCTACAGACGCCATTTCTCTTATTAAATATGTTGGTATTGAAGATCAGCCTTTGGAAATTTATAACATACATCAAGACGATGGCATAATTTCCTTTACCTATAAATTCACGCGAAAAGGTCTTTATGACATCCATTTAAGAATAAACGAGGATGTTGTTGCTACCTACGTCATTAAAGTATCTTAATGTTGATAAACAGAAACCTTTTTGTGTGCTATTTATTTTGAAACTACGTCTTTATGGAAGTGGTTTTTTTGTAGGCAAGAATTACGTAGTTCTACGTAGAGTATAAGTTGATTGAATTTGTTAGATTTGGAATACATAACTTGATATAGACAATTGTCTATATTTCCTTTTTGTGCTGCATTATAACCAACCGCTAACAAATGATAAAATTCTTTAGAAAAATACGGTACGACCTTATGGAGAAAAACAAAACTGGTAAATACCTCAAATATGCCATTGGTGAAATTGTATTAGTGGTTATTGGAATTTTGATTGCTTTAAGCATTAATAATTTCAATAAAAGTAGACAAGAAGGAAAAATAGAACAAGAATATTTATTGTCATTGCAAACTGAATTTGAAATTAATTTAACAAGAATAAATAATAGCATTAAAGAAAATAAGGAGCGAGTAAATGCAGTAGATGATATGCTGACCTTATTTGATAATAATGTTCGTGACACAATAAGTGATAAAGCTATATCAAATATAATGTATTCGGTTTTTTCTGGAGAAGCAGTCTATAATCCCTCAAATGGAGTATTAACTGATATTATTAGCTCAGGAAACCTTAACTTAATTCAAAATAAAAAACTAAGACAGCGTCTTGCTTCTTTTGAAAGTAAATTGGAATTTTTAAAATTAGTAGAAAATGCTGTTAAATCTATGAAGAGTCAACTGAAAATCCAATTAAATAAAAATGGAAGTATCCGAAAAGTACTAATAGATAGAGGTCTCAATTTTGACCACAAATCAATTTCTGATTCTGTGAACAATAGAGTAATATTTAGTTTGACAGAGTTTGAAAATAGTCTTTTAGATTACTATCTGACAATTAAAGCAGAAAATGGACCAAGGGCTTTTGGTGGAATAAAAGAGGAAATAGAACAAATTTTAATTGACCTTGATTTGGAGATAAAAAAATAAGGAAAGCACAACAAAGTACTGTGGTAAAAAACCTGTCTGCCAACAGGCAGGCAAGTAAAATTGAATTAATTTTTTACCAAGTTACTCTGTAAGTATCCTCATATATTAGTCCTGATTTAGCAATTGCAAAAGCCTGTTTTTAGTTGTTTACTAGATAAAACCATTTAACATATTCTAAAATTGACACTTATTTGGTATAATTTTACATTTGAAAATGCCTAAATAAAAAGTTTATCATACGTTTGAAAAAAAAAACACCTATGAAAACATATTATATCGGCTTACGCATCTGTTTCTTAATTTTTGCTAGTTCATTTGTTATTTCCTGCAAAGGCCAAAGCAAAGACATAGTAACACAGGAAAACACTACAGAATCTAAAGCAATTGAAAAGGATTCATCAGCCAAAGAGACTCAAACTGAAAACCAAAATAACCTGATTCCTTTTAATTTTTCAGTGTCTAATCCGGATTTACAGATAAGTGAATTTGTGCGCAGAATTTTCCAAGATTCACAAGGCAATCTATGGTTTGGAACCAATGGCGATGGTGTTGCCAGATATAATGGTGACTCCCTGGAATACTTCTCCATTAATGACGGTTTTAATGGTTTGGCTGTTCGCGGAATTGTGGAAGATGAGCATGGCAACGTTTGGTTTGGAACTGAACGCGGTTTAACCAAATATGATGGTGAATCATTTACCAGTTACACCGAAAAAGATGGTCTCGCACATAACAATGTTTGGAGTTTATGCATAGATAGTAAAGGTTTGATCTGGATTGCCACGTTGCAAGGCATCAGCCAATTTAATGAGAAGGCTTTTACACCGTTTGTCATTCCAGATTCCGAACCTGATTTAAATAGAGGTGTCACCAGCGAAAAAATAGTCCATAGCATCATGGAAGACAGCAAAGGGAACATGTGGTTTGGCACCAACGCAGGAGCTTATATATATGACGGAAAATCCTTGACTAATTTGTCTGAAAAAGATGGATTATGTAATAACGCAGTGAATGATATTTTAGAAGATAAAAACGGAAACATATGGTTTGCAACCCATTACAAAGGCGTTTGCTTTTGGGACGGAAAATCGTTTACAAGTCTGGACACCAAAAAGCGTGAAAGTGGCACAGAGGTCTGGAGTCTATATGAAGATCAAGCTGGACAGATCTGGTTTCCCATAGAAAGTTTTGGGGTTTATCGTTACAATGAAAATTCACTCACCAATTTTAACAACCATAATGGTCTTACCAGTACAGCCATACAAACCATTTTTGAAGATAAAGATGGTAAATTATGGCTAGGTGGTCATTTAGGGCTTTTTAGGTACGATGGGAATTCCATGTATCCTGTAACCAAAAATGGACCTTGGGAATAGAAATTTTCAATTCCGTAAAATTTTACTAAATTAGTTTTCTGTTCGCAATTTAAAATCTATCCGATTTTGAGTGATTAAAAAAAGGGAAACATGAAGGTTACTGCTGAAAAAAACGAAAAAGTTGCAAATATGATATTTGCTTCCATTTATCCACATTACCTAAATAGAATAGAAAAGAATGGTAGAACTAAAGAAGAACTGCACCAAGTAATAGAATGGTTAACGGGTTTTGATAATGATAAACTTCAAATACTTATTGACGATAAAGTAACGTTTAAAACCTTTTTTGAAAAAGCAGATATGCATTCCAATATGCATTTAATCAAAGGCGTTGTTTGCGGCTATAGAATTGAAGACATAGAAGATGAGTTTGAAGTATACAAACACTGTAGACGTCTAGAAAAATTGGTGGATGAGTTAGCAAAAGGTAGGAAAATGGAAAAAATTTTACGTGTTGAAAAATAAAGTAAATTGTACTTTAAGTGCAATTAGAAATGAATTAATTTCATTAAATTAGATGTACACAATTCTCATGTATACAAAGCGTGAAATTTATAATAACTTTTAAAAATTAACACTATGGCAAAAAGTCACGACGCAAAGAAAAATGTCAAAAAAGAGGCTGCTAAAACGCCTAAAGAAAAAAAGGCTGAAAAGAGAGCTAAAAAAAATAAATAATTTGTACCCTGATTGTTAAGTATTCCAACAGCAACTTTTAATAATTCAAACCACTTTTTTACAAGAGTGGTTTTTTATTGTTCAAAATCAATTCATTTTCCTTTCTAAATAGAAAACACGTCTATTCGCAAAAATTTAATAAAAAAAGTATTTGGAACATATTTATATATTCCACAGGTATTACTCAGTATTCATTCTATAAATTTTATCAATAGTCATATAAATTAATTACTAAAACATCCTATTTAAAACAGTATTTAATTAATTATCTTCATGGCAATTAAAAAAAAACAAAAACTATGAAAAAATTACATCTAATGGTCATGGTTACTGCCCTTTTCGCAGTAAACTTCATGCAAGCTCAAGAAAACACGGAACCGAAAGAAAGCAAATTTAGCGTTTTAGCTTTTGGTGGCATTGGTTATGGTATTATGGACAATGATAATCAACCCAATTACAACATGAATAGCAATACAGGCGATTTGTTGCTGAATTACAAAGTACACTCCAAATTCGGAATCGCGACTGGTGTTGGTGTTAATCAATTAAGCGGAAACGGGTTTAATGCTGTTGGCAATTTTTATCACGAACGCATATTGGTTAGAATTCCATTGCTATTAACATTTGACAAACCTATTACTGATAAATTCAGTATTATAGGACATCTTGGACCTTATGCTCAAAACGTTTTTAAGGATGAGTATTCTTTTAATACTACTAAAATTGAAGATGTTTATGACGGTTGGAATTTTGGATTTCAATTAGGACTTGGTTTTGTATATCAAATAGAACCACATTTTGGCGTTGGTATTAATTACACGGGTCAATCCGATTTTTCGAAGCTTGAAACGAGAAACAATTTCGTTTTTTCAGATGAGCAGAAATTAAAAAACCTGAGCACTTTTGGATTGATTTTGGTATTCAATCTTTAAGAAAAAACATGTACTACAATATGCTATTTTTAGTAGAATTCAAACCACTTCTTAACTGAAGTGGTTTTTTTTATTATAAACAAAAACCAAATTAATCAGCTTTGTCCACTTCCTTCTTCTTCGGATTATACATGACAATAATTTGGATAACAATAGCTAGAAAAATTAATATATAAATTTCAATTTGGGTATACAATTCCACAGTGTCAATAGCTCTATTGCTTATTGAAATTTGTCTGCTACCTTCATTTAATTGAATTTTAGATAAATCGTACAAATTTTTATTAATAGCAGAAATCTGTTTAAAAAGTGGTTCTTTTTCAGTATAATTTGATGCTTTAAAAGCTATCTCATATTGATTTAAATTTGTAATATTAGCTTTTAAGTCATTAAAAACATGTTGCTCTTCAGGTGTTAATTTTGTTTGCTCAAATCGCTTCATAAAATCGCGAATATTGGTATTTACGCGCTCATTTCGTTCCGAAAAGAAAATAGAGTCTGGTAAAGCAACTGCTATTTCTTTTTCATGTATAGGCTTTAAAATTTCAAAAATTAAATCGTTAGCAATTAAACGATCTTCGTAAATAGTAGTTACCGAATCCTTAACGCGTACAAAATTATTCCTATCGATTAAATTGGTTATTACTATAATAACAAAAACCATCAAAATGCCTAAAACCCATTTTATTTTATTGTAGAACGTCATATCTATTTAGCCTGTAAAAAAATTCAAAAAAACACGATTAATCTATATCTACAAATAACGCGGTTTTTTTTATTTAATGCTATTTTTAATACACATTTAGAGTAAAACCGACAATCAATATATTTTAATAATTTAATGTTTTTTAGGCGTTTGCATGATAATAAAAAAAACTTTCAAACGGTTCAATTTCTTTTAGTATCTTACCATGTAAGTAGCCTAAAACCAACTAATAGCATCATGAATAGTCAGCACAACATACCAGCCATTATATTTAAAAATGTGTTTTTTACTGCTGAAGAAACCCAAATTATTTCATCCAAATTTGAGAAAATTAAATTAAATAAAGGCGATGTTCTCTTGAGGGCTGAAGAAACCGTTTACTATCAATATTATGTTCTAGATGGTTGTTTAAGAACGTACTTTATAGATCAAACCGGAAAAGAACACACACTACAATTTGCAATAAATGATTGGTGGATTAGTGATTATACGGCATTTTTTACAACCAGCACATCTATTTTAAACATTGAGTGCATTCAAGACGCCGTTCTATATAAAATTTCGAAGTCTGATATGGACACCCTATTTATTCAGATTCCAAAATTAAATACATTTTTTCGAAAAAAATTAGAAAGTGCATTTTCTAGTTTTCAAAATCGCATTTTATCAAGTTTGGCTAATACAGCCTCTGAACGTTACGTTTCTTTTATTTCTACCTATCCAAATATTGAACAAAGCGTCAAAAATTATCATATTGCATCCTATTTGGGCATTACTACTGAAAGTTTGAGCCGTATTAGAAAAGAATTGCTAAAGTGCTGATTTTCTTATCATACATCAATTTTTAATGCCATCTATCGTTTTACCTTTGTACTCTTAATTAGAAAAAGACAGCAGAATCATTTTTTATGACTTGCTTCAAAGGTTTAACCAAAATTCATATTAATTTTGGTGGTAATTATATGCTCAAATTACGTGTAATTTATCAGATTTTTTAAAAAAATTAAATAATTCATTTTTACCGTATGGTAGATTAATAGCTGCGGCTTGGGTTTCGACTCAAGTCGTTTTTTTTGTCCAAATTTTATAAAAACAGGGGTTTCTTAAGATAACTACTATAACATCACGATTAAAATAATAGCTTCGAAAACTAATAGAACAACGCACCAAACTTTTCTTGTACCTTTGTAACAAATATCCAACACATGTCATTTAAAGACTTACAACTTATTGATCCGCTTTTAAAAGCTATAGAAGAACAAGGTTACACGCAACCAACTGCTGTGCAATTAGAAACCATTCCGCAGGTTTTAGCAGGTAAAGACGTTATCACATCTGCACAAACTGGCACTGGAAAAACAGCTGCTTTTGCTTTGCCCATTCTGCAACTTTTATCTAAAAAGCAGGATACACCTCGTGGCGGAAAAACTATAAAAGCTCTTATTGTAAGTCCAACGCGTGAATTAGCCTTACAAATTGGAAACAATTTTAAAGCTTATGGCCGTCATACCAATTTGCGAACAACAGTTATTTTTGGTGGTATTTCAGAAAAGCCACAAGTGGATGTACTCATGAAAGGGGTTGATATTTTAATTGCAACACCTGGACGTTTAATTGATTTAGAAAAACAAGAGATTATCAATTTAAACGCGGTTGAAATGTTAGTTTTAGATGAGGCCGATTTAATGCTAGACATGGGTTTTATTGATGATGTTAAACATATTGATAGTTTATGCCCGAAAGAAAAACAGATACTTTTATTCTCGGCAACCATGCCTTACAAGGTAGAACAACTAGCACATACTATTTTAAAAAATCCAGAACGGATTGAGGTTAGTACCACATCATCCGCTGCCAAAAATATTGGTCAAGTGCTTTATTATGTGCCAAAACGAAATAAAATTGAACTGTGTTTACATTTACTCCGTAATGAAATAAAAGGCAGTATTTTAATTTTCAGACGCACTAAATTTGGAGTCGATAAGCTAGAATCTGCATTAACAAAAAACGGCTATAAAGTAGACACGATTCATGGTGATAAAACCCAAACCGACCGACAAGAAGCGCTTAAAAAATTTAAAAATGGTTTGGTGAATATCTTAATCGCGACAGATGTGGCAGCACGAGGTATTGATATTAGCGAATTGGATGCCGTTATTAATTTTGATTTACCTAATATTCCAGAAACCTATGTACATCGTATTGGTCGTACAGGTCGCGCTGGAAGTACAGGTATGGCATATTCTTTTTGTGGAGCCGATGAGAAAAATTATGTAAAAACTATTCAACAGTTACTGCAAGTTGAAATTCCTGTTGAAGAAAGTCATCCGTACCCTTTAGATCCCAAAGCAAAAGCAATTACACATAAATCACAAAACTCTGGTAGCAAACATAAAAAAGGGCGAAAAAGCGTAGCGTCTAAAAAGAAAAAGAAACGCTGGTATTAAACATTACATGCCGCAGTTTTTTATTTAAGCTTCCATTATATAAATTGTATCTTTATATTTTACAATTTAAAATTACGCATGATTAAGCCCTATATACTTATGTTCTTTCTTTGTTTTACAACATTAGGAATAGCTCAAATTACCATTCAGGACAGTAAATTAGAATTACCTATTTCTTATGCAACAATTTCCTTTGGCGATGGTCAAGGTTTGTTTGCTGATGACGAAGGTCTCTTTGTTTTTACCGAAAAGCTATATCCCGATGTAGACTCCTTATTTATTTCTGCTTTAGGTTATAAAAACAAAACCATTGCTACTGCTGGTTTAGGTAAAATCATTTTTTTAGATGAAGAAGTCAGTGAATTAGATGAAGTTATTCTCATTTCCGAAGGTCGAAAATATAAGGAAGAAATGCTCAAACCTTATTTAGATGACGATTACTATTCCTGTTGGCTGCCAACAATTGAATCGGAAATTGCGGTGTTTTTCAACAAACCAGATTCTGCTTTACTCAAATTAAGTACCATTCATTTTCCGATAACTTTGGAATCTAAAGATTGGGAAAAACGAAATCGCAAAAACGCAGAAAAAAAACCCTTTTCCACCCTATTTAAGGTTAAAATTTACAAAAATGACAATGGAAAACCTAGTCATGTTTTAACCTATGACAATATTGTTTTTCGTGCTACTGAAACAGGTGGTGATGTTTATAATTTAGATGTCAGTGCTTATAATATTACAATTCCAGACACTGGATTCTTTGTTTCACTTCAAGTTTTGGGTTATACAGATAAAACTGGTAAATTATTACCTAATAAAAAATACAAGGAACTAAAAGGACCGGAAGGAACCGTAAAAATACCAACCAATTTCAGACCCTTATTACCGTTCACAGACGAAATAAATTCTCATTACACCTATATAAAACGCGTGTTTATTAGTGGAAATAATTGGGTGCAATTTAAACAAGGTAATATAGAGTCTGGCTTACTAAAAAAAGGATTAAATAATTACGGAATTGGTTTTACCTATAAAATATACAAAGATGAATAATCCTTGGAGCTTATACTTAATGGCTGGTATATATATTTTGGCTGGCATCATGCATTTTATAAAACCCAAGATGTATATGCGGATTATGCCACGTTATTTACCTAATCATAAATCATTGGTGTACCTAAGTGGTTTAGCTGAAATACTTTTAGGCTTGGCATTGTTTTTTCCCGAAACCAAAAATTTAGCCATTTATGGTATTATCATTATGCTGGCAATTTTCCTATTGGTTCACTTCTATATGTTGTCTGGAGAAAAAGCATCTGCAGGCATTCCGAAATGGATTTTAACACTTCGTATTCCCATGCAATTTGGACTTATGTATTGGGTGTTTTGGTATTTGTAATTTTTTAAAATGGCATACTATTCAACTACAAAATCAAAATAAGTTTTTGGAAATGGTTCTCTACGCAAAGTAAAATGCCACCATTCCTGTGCATAATTTCTGAAACCATGTTTTTGCATAACGGTTTGTAGTAATTGCCGATTTTTCTTCTGAATATCCGATAAACTTTGATAAGCAACCCAAGACGGTTCACCAAAAAAATCATACGGACTTCCCATATCTAAAGGTTCCAAAGTGTCCGCATCAATTATTGTTAAATCTACTGTACTTCCACGACTATGCCCTGAACGGGAAGCTATATAACCATCACGAAATAAATCCCGTTTTTTCACATTAGGATAAAATGACCCCTTATTTCTAGTATCATCTAAATCTTTAGCCCAACGTATAAAATGGTTTACAGCACGTTGTGGTCTATATGCATCATAAACACGTATACACAAATTTTGAGTAGCTAGTTCATCCTGAACGTTTTTCAAAGCTTCAGCTGTTGGTTTGGTTACAATTAAGGTGTTGGCATTATATCCTGTAATAGTATCACCTACAAAATTATTAGTCGAAAAATAGCGTAATTCCACGTCAATATCAGGAATAACAGATTTGGCATACACAAAACCATCTGGTAAGGTTTGTTTTTGTGTAAAAGCCAAACTAACGATGACGACGAGGAATAATAATACTTTGTTTTTCATATATCTATCCACTAAATTAGAAAAAAATAATACATGGACTTGTTTTCTGCTGAAAAAACTGAATTTCATTTACCACAAGCGGAACTGATTTACATTCCGCATTTTTACAACCTGCAAAAAGCCAACGATTTATTTGAAGTGTTAAAGGAAACTATCAACTGGCAGCAGGATTCTATTACGGTTTTCGGAAAAACACATCCACAGCCACGACTCACGGCTTTATATGCTAATAATGAAAAACCTTACTCCTACTCCAATATTACCATGCAACCAAAGCTGTTTACGGCAGAATTACAAAGCATAAAAAGAGATATTGATAACGTAGCGAAAACAGATTTTACAACGGTTTTATTAAATAGGTATAGAACTGGAACTGATAGTAATGGCTGGCATGCCGACAATGAGAAGGAACTAGGAAAAAATCCAGTAATTGCATCTTTGAGTTTAGGTACTCCAAGATATTTTCATTTTAAACATCGAACACTTAAAACCGAAAAACATAAATTACTTTTAGAGTCCGGAAGCCTATTAATTATGTCTGGTGAAATGCAACACCATTGGCTGCATCAAGTCCCAAAGACTAAAAAGGTTATTGGCGAACGAATCAATCTCACATTTCGAAAAATATGAGAACAAAAAAAACCGAGGTCCCTCAACCTCGGTTTAGTTTTATTTGCAACGTATTATGCTGTTAGATTTAGGGTCTCTAGTATCAACGACATAATGCAAATATTAATTAATTAATCCATTGAACTAAAAAGTATGTCTTTTAGTACACTTCAAATATAAAATTACTTTTCAATACCAACGTTTAAATACCATTATTTTCGATGAAATACATATAATTTTAACATTTATCGACCAAACAACCTATTTAATCGGTAAAATACATAGTAATTAATTTGATATTTTAATTAAAATTCTAAATAGGCATATCAAAAAATCGTAATTTTACGTTATACCTTTTAATACATTAATCACTTATGTTTTTAATATAATACTATTATGAAATTATTCTGTTCTATTCTAATTTTAGCATTTTCGGTGCAATTAACTGCGCAAGAATCCAACACTACACAAGAAGAACTGGAAATATCGCCTTTTGTTGATGGTTCTCTTCTAACACCAGCCGATGATCACAAAAATGTATTAGCCATTATTATTGGGGATTATGGCCCAATTGATAGAAATGGCAATCAGAATTTTCAAAAAAACAACAATTTAAAGAAATTAGCATACAGCTTAGCCGAAAACGGTATCACTTCATTTCGGTATGATAAGCGCATTGTGAAACAAATCAAAAAAGGTCGCGTAAATGCCAGATTAACCTTTGACGATTTTATAAAAGACGCCAAAGACGTTTTAAATTATTTCGTAGAAAAGGAAAACTATAGCTCCATATATATTATAGGTCACGGACAAGGTAGTTTAATCGGTATGTTAGTAACAGATGAACGTGTAGCAGGTTTTATTTCGCTTGCTGGATCTGCTAAAACAATTGACCAAGTTATACTGCAACAAATAGAACAAACGGCTCCTAGATTAAAACCGGATGCCGAACGCGTTTTTGATGTGTTAAGATCTGGAAGAACTACCAGTGATTTTCCACAAGCACTTTCCAACATATTCAGTTTAGAAACTCAAGAGTTTATGAGTGCTTGGATGCAGTATAATCCAGTAGATGTTTTAAAAACAATAGATGTTCCTGTATTAATAATAAATGGAACTAAAGATTTCCAAGTGTCTACAGAAGAAGCAAAACAACTTCAAGAAGCGGCTAAAAAAGGAACTATAAAGAGCATTACCAATATGAATCACGTGCTATTCATTATTGAAGGTGGTGATTTGGAAAATTCAAAATCCTATAATGAGTCTTTTCGCCCACTTGCTCCTAAACTTATAGATGCCTTAAACGATTTTATCAAATAGCAGCTAAACTTCCTTGTATCTACCAAAAAAGAAAGCACTCTAAAAAGAGTGCTTTCCTTACTAACCAACCAAAAATATGAAATGTTATTGCTTTTAATCAGAGTAACCACACACTAATTAAAGTTAAGTTACAATAACACTAATAGTAATTCAATAGTCGTGCCAAAAATGATTTGCAGATTAAAAACTTTATATATATCTTTATGATATCAATTTAATATCATAATAAATTAACTAATCATGAAAGAAGAGAAAATTATTAAACCAGCAAACGGCTACTTAATGTTGTTTGTTTTCCTCGTATTATTTTTTGGAAGTATTGCCGTTGCCATCATAACGGAAAACCCAGCCTATTTAGCTATTGTTGTTATAGCCTTATTTATTGCACCTGGTTTTATAATGGTACAACCTAATGGGTCTCGCGTATTGCTGTTGTTTGGAAAATATGTTGGCACCATTAAGGATAACGGATTCTATTGGACCAATCCATTTTACACTAAGAAAAAAATATCGTTAAGAGCCAGCAATTTTGACAGTGAACGCCTGAAAGTCAACGACAAACTCGGAAATCCTGTCATGATTAGTACCATTTTAGTTTGGCGTGTACAAAACACGTATAAAGCTGCTTTTGATGTGGATAATTACGAAAATTTTGTCCGCGTTCAAACCGATGCCGCTGTTAGAAAATTAGCCAGTATGTATCCATATGATAATTTTGCGGATGAAGGTTTAGATGAAGATATTACTTTACGCTCCAGTTTAAATGAAGTTAGCGTTGCTTTAGAAAGAGAAATTGATGAACGTTTATCCATTGCAGGAATTGAGGTATTAGAAGCCAGAATTGGTTATTTAGCCTATGCTCAAGAAATTGCTAATGCCATGCTAAAACGTCAACAAGCAACGGCTATTGTTGCAGCTAGACATAAAATAGTTGAAGGTGCTGTAAGTATGGTAGAAATGGCGCTTCATGAATTAAGCAAAAAAAACATTGTGGAATTAGACGATGAGCGTAAAGCTGCCATGGTAAGTAATTTAATGGTTGTTTTATGTGGTGATAAGGATGCATCACCTATTGTTAATGCAGGAACACTAAATATGTAACTTAAATAGCGCTTTAAAATAATTAAAAATGAAAGAATATAAAGTAGAAGTGCCGCAATTAGGTTGGAGAAACCGCATGCAAAGTTTTGAAGATTTGCTCAATCAATATGCTCGTGAAGGTTGGAAAGTGGCGCATATTGAACCAAATTACACTTCTGTTGTATTTGAACGGAATAAAAACAGATAATAATGAAAAAAAATAATTTATTAATCGTTTTCCTAGTATTTAGCCAGTGGATTTTGGCGCAAAAACCGATTGTTTCTGAAGATATCATGCTTAAAAATGACAGCATAATTCTCCCTGGAACACTAACTTATAACAAAGCGTTAAAACAGCAACCACTCGCTATTTTTATTCACGGTTCTGGAAATGTAGACAGAAACGGAAACCAGCTAGGATTGGCTAATGCCAATTATATTCGACAACTGGCTGACAGTTTAAACCAACGTGGTATTGCGTTTTACCGCTATGACAAGCGTTCTGCTAATTGGCTGAATTTGCGC
Organism: Flavobacteriaceae bacterium; assembly: GCA_965655805.1. GTDB lineage: Bacteria > Bacteroidota > Bacteroidia > Flavobacteriales > Flavobacteriaceae > Algorimicrobium. The sequence continues at coordinate 2,947 of CBFHJN010000021.1, read as the reverse complement.
TTTATGATGAAAGATTTAAATTTCATCCGTTTTGCTGATGATGCGAAAATAGCCATCAATAATTTTAAAGATGATAAACGCTTTTCAACCATCACGCTTATTGGTCATAGCCAAGGTTCTTTAGTTGCAATGTTAGCTTCTTCAGAACATATTGATAAATATGTGTCGTTAGCTGGACCTGCCGATCCCATTGATGTGATTATGACCAAGCAATACAGTATTCAAAATGACACTTTAGGACGAAAGGCAGAAGCACATTTTAAAGAATTACGTGAAACGGGAAGTTTTGAAACCGTAGATCCAGAATTTGCCGCCATCTTCGTTAAACCCAATCAAGCATTTTTTAAGTCTTGGATGATTTATAATCCATCCGAAGAAATTAAAAAACTCAAGATGCCCATTTTAATTTTAAATGGCGATAAAGACTTGCAAGTTTTTGAAAGTGATGCTAAAAAACTACATAATTCAAATCCAAATTCAGAATTGGTTATTATTCCAAACATGAATCATGTACTCAAACAAATAGATCGTGATGAGGACAATGAGAAATCGTATAAATCACCGGATTACCCATTATCTGAAACACTTATAAACATACTGGAAACATTTATAAAAAAATAACATGTCAAAGAAAAAAGCCTTTGCATTACGAATGAATGAAGAGATGCTCAAAGCCGTTGAAAAATGGGCTTCTGATGAATTCAGGAGCACCAATGGCCAGATTGAGTGGATGCTTATGCAATGTTTAAAAGAAAACAACCGATTACCAAAATCTAAAAAAAACACACCAAATGAAAGCGACTCTTAAAGTCGCTTTTTTTAACCCGTTTATTTTGGTATTTTGCACGACTAAATAACCAACCATGCAAGAACCACTTTTCACAAATGACACCATTGTTTTTGGACTTTTAATGCTCACATTAGGATTCATTTTTTATACGGAATCCATAAAAACTGGGTTTTGGCCTAAATTTTACAAAATAGTACCAGGTTTATTTATGGCATATATGTTACCAGCCGTTTTAACGACTTCTGGATTAATTGCGCCAGAATGGGAAACGGTAAACGAAGCTGGCGAAATAACCAAAGAAAGCACAAATCTCTATTATATGGCAAGTCGTTATTTATTGCCTGCCGCATTAGTTTTAATGACATTAAGTATCGATTTAAAAGCCGTCTTCAATTTAGGCTGGAAAGCTCTTGTTATGTTTTTAACAGGAACGTTAGGAATTGTTATTGGTGGACCCATTGCAATTCTATTAATTTCTATGGTATCGCCAGAAACTGTTGGAGGTGCTGGACCAGATGCTGTTTGGAGAGGACTTTCTACACTAGCAGGAAGCTGGATTGGTGGTGGTGCCAACCAAACTGCTATGTTAGAAATATATCAATATAACCAATCCGAATACGGAAAAATGGTGTTTGTAGATATTGTGGTTGCCAATATTTGGATGGCTGTTATTTTAATTGGTATTGGTCGTTCCAAGGCTATTGACAAATGGTTACGTGCTGATAATTCAGCTATTGAAGCTCTAAAAGATAAAGTCACCTCGTTTTCTAAAAGTGTGAATCGTAATCCATCCTTAACCGATATTATGATAATTGTGGCCATTGCTTTCGGAACTGTTAGTATTGCTCATATTGGTGCTAATATATTTGCACCATTTTTTACCGATGTGGTGAGTGGTATTGAATCGCAAACGCTACGAAATACCTTTACTTTTTTAGATTCGCAATTCTTTTGGATGATTAGTATTGCCACGTTAATTGCCATTCTATTATCATTCACCAAAGCGAAAAACTATGAAGGCGCTGGAGCCAGTAAGTTTGGTTCGGTATTTATTTATATTCTGGTGGCTTCCATTGGTATGAAAATAGATTTAGCATCTATTTTTGATAATCCAGGTCTTATTGCTGTTGGTTTAATTTGGATGAGTATTCACGCTATTTTACTGATTATTGTAGCCAAAATAATTAGAGCGCCTTACTTCTTTTTAGCTGTAGGAAGTCAGGCTAATGTTGGTGGTGCTGCATCTGCTCCTATTGTAGCATCGGCTTTTCACCCATCGTTAGCAACCGTTGGTGTATTATTAGCAGTGTTTGGTTATGCCATAGGAACCATAGCTGCAATAGGTTGTACAATTTTAATGCGATTAGCAGCCGTTGGTTAGTAATTAAACAATAATTATAAGATATTTGCGCCCTAAAATTTAAAAAAAACAACATGAAGAATATATTTATAATACTTGGTTTATTGCTAATGGTATCTTGTGGAAAGGAACAGCATGATTTAACCGTAAAAGGCACCATTAAAGATTTAAAAAAAGGAACGCTTTACCTACAGAAAATACAAGATTCCACCTTAATTACAGTAGACTCACTAACCATAAATGGCGACTCTAATTTTGAGCTGCATGCCGATTTAGCGTCTCCTGAAGTATTCTTTTTACACTTAAATAAAACCAATGAAGATGCATATGGTAAAATCTCTTTTTTTGCAGATAAAGGTGTAACTGAAATTAATTCAACGCTAAAAAACTTCGAATTGAATCCTGAAATTAAAGGTTCCAAGCAGCAAGTCATTTTTGAAAATTATTTAAAAATGATGGATAGGTATAATGATAAAAACTTAGAATTAATTAAAGATGAATTAGATGCGAAAACGCAAAACGATTCCACTTTATTAGCAGCAAACACGAAAGCGTATCAAAATCTATTAAAAAGTAAGTATTTATACACGGTTAACTTTGCTATTCAAAACAAAGACAGTGATGTGGCTCCTTATGTAGCCTTAACTGAAATTTACGATGCCCAAATAAAATGGTTGGACACCATAAATAATTCGTTGACACCAGAAATTAAGGCGTCTAAATATGGTAAGGAGTTGGATGCTTTTATTACCGAGCGGAAGTCCAACTAAATCTAGTTATATTTTTATTTATAATCA
>CBFHJN010000020.1:0-21838 GCA_965655805.1 Flavobacteriaceae bacterium | reverse complement strand
CCAATCTTCGGTTGATGCGTTTCCTGCACCATAGGTTTCTAATACAACCCCTTTGACGTTGGGATTTTGCAAAACACTTTCTAAAACCGTTTTAGAAATACCTGGAAATAGTTTAATAAGCGCAATATTGGTGTTAAAATTTTTATGAACCAATAGTTTTTTTCTGGCATTTGGAATAAAAAGCGCTTCTTTATTTACAATAAGATGCACGCCAGATTCGGCTAAATGCGGATAATTTAAACTTTCAAACGCTTCAAAATGCTCAGCATTTAGTTTCGTTGTTCTGTTGCCTCTATATAATTTGTATTCAAAATATAATCCGACTTCACGTATAACAGGTCTATTTCTAACTTGTAAAGACGCCATTTGAATAGAGGTTATTAAATTTTCTTTAGCATCAGTCCGCAAATCACCAATAGGCAATTGCGATCCGGTTAAAATAACAGGTTTTGCTAAATTTTCTAACATAAAACTCAATGCCGATGCTGTATAACTCATCGTGTCGCTACCATGTAAAACTACAAAACCATCGAAGGCATCATAATTGGTTTCAATTATTTCGGCCATTTGCACCCAATATTCCGGACTCATATTAGAGGAATCTATTGGTTCTTCAAACGTTGTGGTTTCAATTTTACAGGTTAACAGCTTTAATTCTGGAATCCGTTTTAATAAATTATTAAAATCGAAAGCCTTTAAAGCGCCAGTATTCGGATTTTTTATCATCCCAATGGTTCCACCTGTATATATTAAAAGAATTTTTGGATTAGTATTCTCCATATTTATATATTAAAAATGGCTTTTGAATTAGTTGTTGTTATTTCAGCAATTTCTGCTTCGGACATGCTATACAATTCCGATAGTTTTTCCAACACCTTAATTATATGAGCACTTTCATTACGCTTGCCGCGAAATGGTTTTGGAGCAAGGTAAGGCGAATCGGTTTCCAAAACAATATGTTTTAAAGAGATTTGATTTAGAAACTGATCAATCTTTCCATTTTTGAAGGTTACAACACCACCTATGCCTAATTTCATATTAAAGGAAATGGCCTTTTTAGCCTGTTCTAGCGTTCCTGTGAAACAATGAAAAATTCCAAATAAATCGTCCGACTTTTCTTCTTCTAAAACGGCAAAAATTTCATCAAAAGCATCACGACAATGAATGACTATTGGCAATTTGTGTTTTTTAGCTAATTGAATTTGATGTTTGAAGGCTTTCTTCTGAATATCTAATGTGGATTTGTCCCAATACAAATCAATGCCAATTTCACCAATAGCGAAGAAACTTCTTTGAGAAAGTAAATCTTCTACATGTGTCAATTCTTCTTGATAATTATCTTTTACAGATGTTGGGTGTAAACCCGTCATTAAAAATACATGTTCAGGAAAATCAGTTTCCAACTGCAGCATGGCTTTGGTATACGATGAATCGATTGCTGGTATAAAAAATCGAGAAACACCAGCATCAATAGCACGTTGAATCATAGCCTTCCTATCATCATCAAAGGCATCACTATATAAATGGGTATGTGTATCGGTAATTATCATTAGGCAAAAGTAAAAAAGTAACTAGCAATGTGAAGCAATTCTACTTTATAATTTTTTAAATCTGAAATAAATTGAAGGTTTCACCAAACAGTGTATACAAGCACTTTATATGTTTATTTATAATTGAACCGCTCTACTTTTATAATTATTGTATTTTTGATATAGAAAAAATGGCAAAAAAATGAGCAACACAAATGAGGTGAGTCTTAAGGATTTTCTTATCGATAAAGGTTACACCAAAATAAAATTGAAACTAACTAAGACCAATCATTTTGAAATAAAATCATCCATTAATGGTGTAAAGGGCCTATTTATTCTGGATACAGGTGCTTCTAATTCTTGCGTTGGTTTTGAAGCAATAGACACTTTTAAATTACAAGTTAAAGATTCTGAAGTTAAAGCAGCTGGTGCAGGTGCTATTGATATGATAACACAGATTTCAAAAAAAAATTCAGTTAAAATTGGCAAATGGAAACAAGACAAAGTGCCCTTAATATTATTCAACTTAACGCATGTAAATACAGCATTAGTTAGTCATAATTCTAAACCAGTGGACGGAATCATTGGTGCAGATATTCTAAAAAAAGGAAAAGGTGTTATTGATTATGAGACCAAATATTTATATTTAAAATTGTAAGATAAAACTTCTTTGTACTAAAATTACTTATCTTTATCTTTAGGACCTACAAATTAACTTCATCATGGAAGCTTCCATAATAATAGCAGACGATCATCCTTTAATGTTACGTGGACTTTATGACTTTTTAAAGTCTAAAGGTTACAACATTCTGGGCAGTGCCAAAGACGGCCAAGAAGCTTACAATTTAATTGTAAAGCACAAACCAAATATTGCTATTTTAGATATTAGAATGCCGCACCTTACTGGTTTGGAGGTGGCAGAGGAATGCAAAAAAAATGGTATAAAAACCAAAGTAATTTTAATAACTTTTGATAAAGGTGAAGAGCTGTATGATAAAGCTCAAGAACTGAATATTTTTGGATATATCTTGAAAGAGTTTGCTATTGAAGAAATTGAATTGTGTATTAAAAGCGTTATTAATAACAAACCATATTTTAGCGAAGAAATAGCCTTATACCTTAATTCCAATACCAATACACAAAGACCACAAGCGCTTGATGAATTAACCAGAGCTGAAATAAAAGTGTTGACTTTAATAGCGCAAAACAATACTGCTAACGAAATAGGTGATGCCTTATCAGTATCAGGAAGAACTATAGAAAAACACAAAAGTAATATTGTAAGAAAACTAAAATTGGAATCCAAGCATAATAGTCTTACCCTATTTGCTAAAGAAAACGAACAATTTTTAAATTCATAGTAAATATACGTAGAACTACGTATTTCACAGCTTGCTAATATGATGTATATTGCAGTGCTATTAATCGAGATACTTGTTTTTAACAGGTTGAATACCAAAGGCTTTAAAAGTTAAACTTTTAAAGCCTTTTTTTGGTTTTACGCTAAAAAAGTGGAAAAAATACGTAGAACTACGTATTTTTTAATTGGTTAAGGGGTTATATATTTACAGTGCTATTAGTTAGTTATTTAAGGGAATTTAGTAGAAGGCTTTTAATCTTAGGATTGAGAGCTTTTTTTTGATGGTTTTATAAAAAGCGAATAAAAATACGTAGAACTACGTATTTTATAAGTGGATTATGTACTTTACCTTTACCATGCAATTAATCTATTAGTTAGTTATTTATTTGAGGGGATTTAGGAAAAAGGCTTTAGTCATATGATTATAGCCTTTTTTATTTTTACACAAGAATGGGAAAAAATACGTAGAACTACGTATTTCATATATCAATTGTGAGCTATATCTTTATACCGCTATTAAATACTGATGTGGAAGTGTCTATCTTAAGGACATTCTACTTTAAAACAAATTGAGATGGAATCGTCAAATCTACCTAATAACCTAGAAATAATGCAGGACTCAAACACAAACAAATTTTTCGTTTACGGAATTATTCTAATTGTTGTTATTGTTATTTCATTAAATATTGTGGTCTGCTTCTTTTAAGAATTAGTCCTAGTCATTTGAAACAAAACGCGCGACCTCTAAAGAAGTCGCGCGTTTTAATTTTAAACTATTTTAATATTTATTAAAGCTCTAAAGCCCTCTTAATATCATTATCCATTAACAATTCTGTGGGGTTTTCTAAAGCCTCTTTCACTGCAACCAAGAAACCTACAGATTCTTTACCATCAATAATTCTATGGTCATAGGATAAAGCCACATACATAATTGGTCTAATTTCCACATGACCATCAATAGCAACTGGACGCTCTACAATATTGTGCATTCCTAAAATTCCACTTTGAGGTGGATTAATAATAGGTGTAGAAAGCATACTTCCAAAAACACCACCATTTGTTATAGTAAATGTTCCACCAGTCATTTCATCAACAGTTATTTGTCCATCTCTAGCGCGAAGTGCTAATCGTTTCACTTCATTTTCAACACCTCTGAATGATAAGTTCTCAGCATTACGAATAACAGGCACCATTAAACCTTTAGGTCCTGAAACCGCAATAGATATATCTACAAAATCAAAACTCTTCATTTCTTTGCCATCAATCATGGAATTTACTGCTGGATACATTTGTAATGCGCGAACAACAGCCAAAGTAAAGAAAGACATAAAACCTAAACCAACACCATGTTTGTTTTTAAAGGTTTCTTTGTATTCATTACGTAACGCAAAAATTGGTGACATATCTACTTCGTTAAACGTTGTAAGCATAGCCGTTGTGTTTTTAGCTTCTACTAAACGTTCAGCCACTTTACGTCTAAGCATAGACATTTTTGTGTTGGTGCTAGAACGGTTTCCACCTGTTGGTGTTCCCATAGAAGGTTTGGCGTTTACAGCATCATCTTTAGTCACGCGGCCATCTTTTCCAGTTCCTGAAACTTGCGATGCGTCCATATCTTTTTCAGCCAAAATCTTTTTAGCAGCAGGACTAGCAACACCAGATGCGTATGTTTTTTTAGCTGGGTTTGGCGCCTTATCATGATCAGATTTCTTTTGTCCAGAATCTAAATCTTTAGCCAAACTTTTCGTTTCTTCTTTGGTAGCACCTCCTTCATCACCACCACCTTTGTAGGTTTCTGGAGCATCTTTTTTTGAGTCTCCATTACTGCCACTTGGTTTTTCAGCTGATGTATCAATTAGGCAAACAACTTCGCCAACGGCAACAGCGTCACCTTCTTCCGCTTTAAGTGTTATGGTTCCACTAGCTTCTGCAGGAAGTTCTAACGTTGCTTTGTCACTATCTACCTCTGCAATAGCTTGGTCTTTTTCTACGTAATCACCATCAGCAACTAACCATGTTGCAATTTCTACTTCTGTAATAGATTCTCCTGGCGAAGGAACTTTCATTTCTAAAATCATCGTGATACTGTTTTAGTTTTTAATATGTTGTTACTGTTGATTGTTTTTTGTTTTGTCAAACACGAAGTCTATAACTTCTTTATGACGTTTTTTAGAACGTACCGAACTACCAGCGGCTGGTGCTCCATACGGTCTTCGTGATGCGGCTCTGAATGTTTTTACCTCATCTAAATGCATCAGCATATGGCTGTAAGCTCCCATATTTCTAGGTTCTTCTTGAGCCCATACAATTTCTTCGGCATTTTTATATTTCTTTATTACGGCTCTAATCGCGTCTGTTGGTAATGGGAATAATTGTTCAATTCTTACCAATGCAACATCTTTACGATTTAGATTTTCGCGTTCTTCTTGTAAATCATAATAGAATTTACCTGTTACAAATACCAATGATTTTACATCGGCAGTTTTAATTTCGGTATCATCAATTAACTCTTGAAAACTACCATTTGCAAATTCATCTACTGTGGAAACCACTTTCGGGTTACGCAACAAACTTTTCGGCGTAAATATAATTAATGGTTTGCGGTAATTGGCTTTTACTTGTCTGCGCAATATATGAAACATGTTGGCTGGCGTTGTACAGTCTGCCACGAACATATTATCTTTAGCACATAATTGTAAATAACGCTCCATACGCGCTGATGAATGTTCAGCTCCTTGTCCTTCATAACCATGTGGTAATAACATGACCAATCCGTTTTGCAATTTCCATTTATCTTCAGCTGCTGAAATGTATTGATCCAACATAATTTGCGCACCATTACTAAAGTCACCAAATTGAGCTTCCCAGATGGTTAATGTTTTAGGGCTTGCCATAGCATAACCATAATCAAAGCCTACCACACCATATTCAGATAATAATGAGTTATAAATGAAAAACTTACCTTGATTATCACTTAATTGGTTGTGCAAAATAATTTCTTCTTCACTATCTTCTACTTTTACAACGGCATGTCTGTGTGAAAACGTTCCACGCTCCACATCTTGACCAGAAATTCTAACATCGTTTCCATCTAACAACAAGGTTCCGTAAGCTAAATGCTCACCCATTGCCCAATCCAGTTTATTATCATCAAACATGGTTTGTCTAGACTGAATTAAACGTTCAATTTTACGAATGAATTTTTTATCCTTCGGAAGATTTGAAATAACTTTCGTCACTTTTTCTAGATCGGCTTTGCTACAAGTTGTATCAACCGATTCCATCATCTTATTTTCGTCCGCAGTAGAATAATCTCCCCATTCGTTTTGCATAAATGGTGTGATTTCCGTTTTATCTTCTTTTCTTGAGTCTTCTAAATTTTCTTCAAGTTTATTTTTATAATCTTCTTCAAGCTTTTGTACAAATTGATCATCAATAATTCCTTCAGATCGTAACTTTTCAGCATAAATATCTCTAGGATTTTGATGTTTTGAAATAGCTTTATATAATTTTGGTTGTGTAAATCGTGGCTCATCACCCTCATTATGGCCATACTTTCTATATCCTAATAAATCGATAAACACATCGCGCTTAAATTTCATTCTAAAATGCAATGCGAACAACATGGCATGAACAACGGCTTCGGCATCATCAGCGTTTACATGTAAAACGGGTGAAAGCGTTACTTTGGCTATATCTGTACAATAGGTACTAGAACGCGCATCCAGGTAATTGGTAGTAAAACCTATTTGGTTGTTTACCACTATATGAATGGTTCCATTGGTTTTATAACCTTCTAATTGTGCCATTTGAACAATTTCGTAAACCAGACCTTGTCCTGCAATTGCAGCATCACCATGCACAATGATAGGTAAGACTTGTGATGGATTGTCTGGGTATTTATCGTCTTGTTTGGCCCTTACAATACCTTCAACTACAGCACCAACGGTTTCTAAATGGGAAGGGTTTGGCGCGATATTTAAATTTATTTTCTTTCCATTTTCAGTAACACGATCACTGGTCCAACCTAAATGGTATTTTACATCACCATCAAAAACTTCTTGTTCATAATCTTTTCCGTCAAATTCACTAAAAATATCTTTGGCTGATTTTCCAAAAATATTTGTCAAGGTACTTAAACGTCCACGATGTGCCATTCCCATAACAAACTCCTTAACATCGTATTCAGATGCTTTTTCAATTAATGCATCTAAAGCAGGAATTAATGATTCCCCTCCTTCTAAAGAAAATCGTTTTTGACCTACATATTTAGTATGTAGAAATGTTTCAAAGGAAACGGCTTCATTTAATTTTTTAAGAATATGCTTCTTTTCATCAGAGGAAAAATTAGGCTGATTGTCATTGATATTTAGTTTATCTTGAATCCATTTAATTTCTTCAGGTTTTCTAATGTACATATATTCCACACCAATGGAATGACAATATATATTTTCTAAATGTGTAATTATGTTTCGTAAAGTCTGCGAACCTAAACCTAAAGTATGTCCTGCACTGAATGTGGTATCTAAATCAGATTCTGATAAGCCAAAATTTTCGATTGCCAATGTTGGACTATAGGTTCTTCTATTACGAACAGGATTGGTTTTAGTAAACAAATGACCTCTAGTTCTGTACCCATCAATAAGTTGTACTACTTGGAATTCCTTGGTAACACTCTCGGAAACGTGTTCGCAAGAGATATCTGTTTCCGTATTAGAATCCGTAATACCATAACTTTCGCTACCAAAATCGTAACCTTGAAAAAAGGCTCTCCAACTTGGCTCAACAGAATCTGGGTTTTGTAAATATTGGTCGTATAAATCAGCAAAGTATGCTGTATGTGCGGCGTTTAAAAAAGAATATTTATCCATAAATGAATTAAAACTGAATCGTTCAGACTAAATTTACACAAAAGTACAACTTTTAGTAAAATTAGATATGGTTTTCTTACTTTTATAACATGTTATTAACTAAAATTTTGAAAATGAAACAGGATTCGATATTCTCAAAAAAAAACAGTATATTTTTAGGTTTATTTTGCCTACTAACTACCAGTATATCAGCTCAAAACACAACCAACAATTTTTGGAGCCATGTGCGTTTTGGTGGTACTGTAGGATTAAGTTTTTCTGGAGATTATTTTAGTGGCACCTTGGCACCCAGTGCTATTTACCGTTTTAATCCACAATTTGCCATGGGTGTTTCACTGAATGGCACCTATGCAAGTCGGAAGGATTTTTATAAATCTACTATTTTGGGTGGTAGCATGATAGGGCTATTTAATCCTTTTCCACAGTTGCAGCTGTCAGCTGAATTTGAAGAATTAAACGTGAGTAGAAAATGGGAAAACAGACTGTTAATTCCCGACGAAAATTACTGGTATCCTGCATTATTTGTAGGCGCTGGTTACACGATAAGCACTGGTCGTGTTTCCACAGCTATTGGTGTTAGGTACGATGTGTTGTATGATAGAGATAAAAGTATTTATGGAACCTCTTGGATGCCGTTTTTTAGGGTGTATTTTTAGAAACTATCTATTTAGGAATAGGCTTGTTTAAACCAAACTTTCTGCCACTCCCGTTGTAATATTAAAAAAGCAACTTGTTCTGCCATGATTATGGTATCGGAACCATCTAACTCCTTCACTTTAGCTTCCGATACATCAATTATATATAACAAATTTAAATAATCCATAAATTTTTCCTGCACCAGTTTATAAACCGTTTCGTGAAGCATAAATTTTAAACTAGATGGCAAAACATGGACGTCAAATTCCAGACTTACATTAGCCAAAGCTAAATCTTTATTTAATTGTAGGATTAATTTTTGATAAAGCTGCAACTGATTGGCTTCATCAATTAAGTCCGAAAAAGTAGTTGGCAATTGCATTACACATTTCTATTCATTAATTGTTCACCAAACGTTTTAAGTAGGTTTTTTTTGGTTTCAGCAATTTGTAGTTTATCTAAAACTAAAAACGCCTTGTTGGTATAATCTTCAATAACTTGCTTGGTTGCTAATGTAGCACCTGAAGTATTAAAAATATCTTTTATGGTTTCAATTTTATGGATTTGGTCTGTTGGCTGCAAACTATATAAATGTAATAATTGCTGTTTATCATCAGCACTTGAAAATTCTAAAGCTTTTAAATACAAATAGGTTTTTTTGTTTTCAATAATATCACCACCAACCTGTTTCCCAAAGGTTTCCGGATTACCAAAAGCATCTAAATAATCATCTTGTAATTGGAAGGCAATTCCCAAATTTTTTCCAAATTCATAGATATTGGTTTTATCTTCTTGAGAAGCTTGGGCAACAATAGCTCCCATTTCCATAGCAGCACCAACGAGAACAGCTGTTTTATACTCAATCATTTTTAAATATTCCGGAATGGTTACGTCGTCTCGGTTTTCAAAATCTACATCATATTGTTGGCCTTCACACACTTGCAAAGCCGTTTTACTAAACAATTTAGCCAAAGCCTGAAATGTTTGTGGTTCATAATTTTCAAATAGCTGGTAGGCCATTATTAACATAGCATCTCCAGACAAAATTCCCGTATTTATATCCCATTTTTCATGAACGGTTTCCTGACCTCTTCGTAAAGGTGCATCGTCCATAATATCATCGTGCACTAATGAAAAATTATGGAATACCTCAATACTTAATGCCGCATGGAGTGCATTGGTATAATTACAATCAAAAATTTCAGCCGCCATCAAGGTTAACACAGGACGTAAACGTTTACCTCCCAATTGCAAAATATAATTAATAGGATTATATAATGACTTTGGCTCCTTGTCCTGAACAAATTCATTTAGGTATTCTACAAAGGCTTGCTGATAAAAGGGTGTGTTTTGCATGTCGCAAAAATAAGGCAATATAGTTAATATTTACAATAACCTTTCTCAATATTAAAAAAAGGTTAATACTTTGGAAACTTTTTAGGTTTTTAAAGTTTCCTTTGATACATTTGCAGTTCATTATGAAAGAAAAAATATTAAAAAACGCTTCAGACATGTTCATAACCTACGGGTTTAAGAGCGTAACAATGGACGATATTGCTAATGAAATTGGTGTTTCAAAGAAAACCATTTATCAGCACTTTGACAATAAAACCAAGCTGGTTGAAGCTACAACCATGCATCTATTTGAAATAATTTCACATGGTATTGATTGCATTTGTGCTTTAGACAAAAATCCAATTGAAGAATTATTCGACATAAAGAGTTTTGTTATGCAGCACTTGAAAGATGAAAAATCTTCACCGCAGTACCAGCTTCAAAAATATTATCCTAAAATAGCTGCCACCTTAAAAGCGAAACAATTTGAAGTGATGCAAGATTGCGTTAAAGAAAACCTTGAAAAAGGTGTTAAAAATAATCTCTTCCGATCTGATATAAATATTGATTTTATTTCAAGAATATATTTCAACTGTATGGTATCATTAAAAGATCAAGATTTATTCCCACTACATAATTTTTCTATGAACATGCTCATGGAAAACTATTTAGAATACCATTTAAGAGGCATTTGTACACCAAAAGGTTTGGATATATTAATCAAATTATTAAAAACAAATCAATCAATTAACGAATGAAAAACAAGTTAATTCTATTAGCCTTTTTGGCAACATATAGTTTGTTTTCACAAGAAAACGAACAACAATTTACCCTACAGGAAGCTATAGATTATGCTTTGATAAATAACCGATCGGCAAAAAACGCCGTCAGAGATATTGAAGCTGCCGAAAAACAAAAATGGGAAACGACCGCTACGGGTTTACCTCAAATTAATGGAGCGGTAGATTATACAAATTGGATTAAGCAACAAGTTTCCTTATTACCTGCCGAAATTGCTGGAGGTACGCCAGGCACATTTGTTCCCGTTACCTTTAGCCCTAAACAAAGTTTAAATGCTACAGCTACGCTAAATCAACTATTATTTGATGGCTCGTATTTAGTAGGCCTACAATCGGCTAAAGTATTTTTAGAAATTACACAAAACGCTAAAATTAAAACCGATTTAGAAGTTAGAAATGCCGTTATAAACGCCTACGGTAATGTATTGTTGGCTGAAGAAAATTTAAACATTGTCAACAAAAATATTAATGTACTTCAAAAGAACCTCAACGAAACAACCAAAATTTATGAAAACGGTCTAGCCGAAGAGGAAAGCGTTGAGCAGTTGCAAATAACACTTACAGGTTTAGAAAACTATTTAAATAATGTGGTACGCTTAAAGAATATTGCTTACCAAATGTTTAATATTACACTAGGAATAGATTTAAATAAACCAGTTACCCTAACTGAAGATTTAGAGATTTTAACACTGCAAAACATCTCATTAGAATTATTAAAAACAGACGAGAATATTGAAAATAGTATTGATTATCAAATTGCCAAAAACCAAGAAGTTTCTAAAGAATTACTCTTAAAATTAGAAAAAAGCACTTTTTTACCAACCTTGAGCGGTTTTATTAATGCTGGATATAGTGGTTTTGGTGAAACCTTTGGCTTTGCAAATAACAATCAAGAATGGTATGGTTCTTCACTTTTTGGCGTTAGCATGAACATACCTATCTTTAGTTCAGGTATGCGAAGTGCCAGAACACAGCGTGCGGAGATAGAATTAGAAATTGCTAAAGAAGAATTAACGGAAACCGAACAGCAATTAAAATTTCAAATTTCAGCCGCTAAAAGTGATTATCAATTTGCTATTGAAGAATATGAAAATAAACGTCAAAATTTAAATTTAGCAGAACGCATTGAAGGAAAAAATCAAACTAAATTTTTTGAAGGCATAGCTTCTAGTTTCGATTTAAGACAAGCGCAAACACAATTATACACAGCACAACAGGAGTATTTACAATCCATGTTTAATGTTATTACCAAAAAATCTGAATTAGAAACTATACTAAATACCGTAAACTATTAAGCCAATCCATCACTATAAAATCATGAAAAATATAAAAACACTAATTATTCTTGCCCTAATTATTTCGTCCTGTGGTAATAAAAAAGAGAAATCGTTTGATAGTGTACTAGAATCAAACAATTTATCTGAATTAAAAGAAAGACGCAGCGAAATTGATGTCAAACAACAAGAATTAAATGAACAAATAGCGTTGCTTAATGAAAAAATTGCCAAACTGGATACCATTAAAAAAGTACCTTTAATTACCACGTTTAAGGCGAAGGAAGAAGTTTTTAACCATCAATTAGAAATTCAAGGAAACGTTACCACTAAAAATTTGTTAGTGATAACACCAGAATACAACGGTATTTTAACCAATGTATATGTTAAAGAAGGTGAGTCTGTAAAAAAAGGACAATTACTAGCTAAAATTGATGATGGCGGATTAAGCCAACAGTTAGCACAATTAGAAATTCAAGCTAATTTAGCCAAAACCACCTTTGAGCGTCAAAAACGATTATGGGATCAAAATATTGGAAGTGAAATTCAATACTTACAAGCCAAGTCGTCTTATGAATCGCAAGCAGAAGCCGTGAATCAATTAAACCAACAAATTTCCAAAACCAGCGTGAAAGCACCTTTTTCAGGGACTATTGACGATGTTATTACCGAACAAGGTAGTGTTGTAATAGCAGGACAAAGCCAATTGATGCGGATTGTAAATCTAGAGGACATGTATATTGAAACCGATATCCCAGAAAGTTATATTGGCGATATTACGAAAGGAAAAAATGTAACAGTTGAGTTTCCAATTTTAGGAAAAACCATTGACACTAAAATTCGTCAAGCTGGCGATTTTATAAACCCAGCCAACCGAACATTTAAAGTAGAAGTAAGCGTACCTAATCAAGACAAAAACATTAAACCAAACTTAACGGCACGACTTAAAATTAACGATTACACCAATGAAAACGCCTTACTAATTCCTCAAAGTATTATTTCAGAAAATGCCGATGGCGAACAATATATTTATGTTATTTCAAATAAAAATAATCAAGGTGAAGGTGAAGCTAAACGAATTATAATTAAAACTGGAAGAACTCAAGGCGATGTGATTGAAGTTTTAGAAGGTATTGAAGATGGGGCTGAAATCGTGAAAGAAGGTGCCCGAAGCGTTAAAGATGGTCAGACTGTGAAAGTGATAGATATGCAATCTGAAAACACCAACGAATAAAAAGGAACTAATGACTAAAAAGAAAAAACAAGTCGATAAGGAATTTGGTTTATCATCATGGGCAATCAACAACAAGACCACCATGTATGTCTTGATTCTGGTTATATTTTATTTGGGTGTAGCCGCATTTTTTGAGATGCCTCGTGAAAATTTTCCAGAAGTAAACGAAACTAAAATTTATGTTAGTTCCATATATCCTGGAAATACAGCTGAAGACATTGAAAAACTCATCACAGACCCTCTTGAAGACGAACTAAAAACGGTGAGTAATGTGGTCGAAATTACTTCCACATCACAAGAAGATTTTTCCATGATTATTGTGGAATTTGATGAGCATTTAACTGTTGAGCAAGCGAAACAAAAAGTAAAAGACGAAATAGACACCAAAACTGCTGGCGAAGATTGGCCAATGTCCAATGGTGCGAAAGTAAAACCAGATGTTTTTGAATTAAGCATGTCGGAAGAAATGCCTATTTTAAATATTAATATTTCTGGCGATTATCCGGTTGAAAAACTGAAAGAATATGGTGAATACCTTCAAGATGAAATTGAAGATTTACTCGAAATTAAAAAAGTAGATATTCGTGGCGCTCAAGATAAAGAAGTTGAAGTAGCCGTAGATATTTTTAAAATGATGGCTGCTGATGTAACGTTTAATGACATTATTGGTGCCATTAATAATGGCAACATGACCATGTCTGCTGGAAATTTAAAAGCTAGTGGTCAACGCAGAACCATTCGGATTTTAGGTGAAATTGAATCGCCTGATGAGCTGGAAAATTTTGTAGTAAAGGCAGAAAAAGGCAAAGCTATTTATCTAAAAGATGTGGCAACTGTAACGTTTCACGAAGAAGATAAAACAACTTATGCCAGAGAATTTGGTGAGCCTGTTGTGATGCTAGATGTTAAAAAACGTGCTGGTAAAAACATGGTGGCTGCTGCCGAACAAATTAAAGTAATTGTTCAAAATGCCATTGACAACAAATTCCCACAAGATTTGCAAGTCACCATTGCCAACGATCAATCGCCTGTAACCATAGGTCAAGTAGACGACTTAGTAAACAATATTATTTTTGGTGTCATTCTAGTGGTTATGGTATTGATGTTCTTTTTGGGCTTCAAGAATGCTATTTTTGTTGGATTTGCTATTCCAATGTCCATGTTCATGTCGCTAATGATATTAAACATGCTTGGGCAAAGTTTAAATACCATGGTGCTCTTCGGACTTATTATGGGTCTGGGAATGCTAGTTGATAACGGTATTGTGGTTGTCGAAAACGTCTACCGTTTAATGGATGAAGAAGGCATGAGTCGCATTCAAGCGGCTAAAAAAGGTATTGGTGAAATTGCATTTCCTATTATCATATCCACAGCTACTACGGTTGCCGCTTTTATTCCTTTAGGTTTATGGCCAGGTATTATGGGACAATTCATGATGATACTTCCTATAACACTTTCCGTAGTTTTAGGATCCTCCTTATTTGTCGCTATCTTTTTCAACTCGGTTTTAGTATCGCAGTTTATGAGTACAGAGGACAAGGATATGCCTTTGAAAAAAATTATTCGAAACACCGTAATCATGGCTAGCATTGGTTTGCTAATCGTCATTTTTGGAGGCGACTATCGTGCTTTAGGAACCTTAATGATTTTTACGGCAATTATGCAATGGGCTTATCGCTTGTTTTTGCGTAAATGGGCAAATAACTTTCAAACTAAAACGTTGGTACGTTTAGAGCGTTGGTATGAAAACCAATTACGTTGGGCTTTATCAGGCTGGCGTTTATATGGCTTAACTATTGGAACTTTTGTTCTTTTATTTTTATCATTCATAGCCTTTGGAATTTCATTATCCACACAACGAACCAAAGTAGAATTTTTCCCAGATAACAAGCCTAATCAAATTATTGTTTATATAGAATATCCGCAAGGAACCGCTATTGAAAAAACCAATGCCATTACCAAGGAAATTGAGAAACGTGTTTATAAGGTAGTCAATGACGAACAATATCGCGATGGCGACTATAATTTTATGGTTGAAAGTGCCGTCTCACAAGTTGGAGAAGGCGCAGGAAATCCGCAAACTGATAGTGGCTCTGCGGCAGAAATGCCACACAAAGCTAAGATTACTGCTTCTATGCGTGAATACAAATATCGTCGTGGTGAAGATAGTGAGTTGTTACGTCAAAAAGTTCAAGAAGCTTTAGTTGGTATTTATCCAGGTGTTTTAATTTCCGTTGAAAAAGATGCCAATGGACCACCTGCAGGACCACCTATTAATATTGAAATTGAAGGTGATGATTATGACGAGCTAATTAATACAGCTGAAAACATGCGTGAATTTATCAATACCAAAAACATTCCAGGTATTGACGAATTAAAAATTGATGTCAACAAGAACAAACCTTCCATGCGTGTTAGTATCGATCGTGAAAAGGCAGGAGAATTAGGCATTAGTGCAGCACAAGTTGGTCAGCAATTACGGAATTCCATTTTCGGATCTAAAGCTGGAATTTACAAAGAAGATGGTGATGATTTTGATATTTATGTCCGTTTCAATGAAGAAAATCGCTACAACACTAGTGCGTTGTTTAATCAAAATATTACGTTTAGAGATAACACGGGACAACTAAAAAGCATTCCAGTTTCTGCGGTTACCAAACATGAAAACAATTCTAGTTTTAGTGCTATTAAACATAAGGCTACCAAACGTGTGGTAACGGTGTATTCAGCATTATCTCCAGGATTTACAGATGCTCAAGCTATTGTAACACAGATTCAAAATGAAATGAAGGGTTATAAAAATTTACCTAGTAATATTCATATTGATTACACAGGTCAAATTGAAGAACAGAATAAACAAATGGCCTTTTTAATGGGTGCGTTTTTTACAGGATTAGGATTAATCTTCTTTATTTTAATATTTCAATTTAATTCTATTTCTAAACCAACCATTATTATGCTCGCCATATTTTTAAGTCTTATTGGTGTGTTTGGTGGTATGGTAATTACGGGAAGTGCTTTTGTAATTATGATGACCATGGTTGGTATCATTTCATTAGCCGGAATTGTGGTAAATAATGGTGTGGTGTTATTGGATTACGCTCAATTAATAATAGATAGAAAAAAACACGAATTAAATTTAGATGATAACGAATACTTAAATAAAGAGGATTTATTTGAAAGTATTGTTCGTGCCGGAAAAGCGCGTTTACGTCCTGTATTATTAACGGCCATAACCACTATTCTGGGTTTAGTGCCTTTAGCCATTGGTTTAAACATAAATTTCTTTACCTTATTTGGAGAATTGGACCCTAATATTTATATGGGTGGCGATAACGTGGTCTTTTGGGGACCTTTAGCATGGACTGTTATTTATGGTCTACTAATAGCAACATTTTTAACCTTGATTGTGGTTCCAATATTATTCTATTTATCCATGCAAACTAAAATGTGGATACGAGCAAAATCAACAGCAAATTAATAGCATTTAGTGCCAATTCTTATACTCTCAAATAAAAGATTGGCTAATAGCGGGAAGCCTCAACAAATGTTGGGGCTTTTTTATTTGATAATCCGTTAACTTCATTAAATTTGCAACCGCATAATACTGCGTCTATTTAAATAATTATATCATGTATAGAAGTCATAATTGTGGTGAATTACGAGCATCACACATCAACACCGAAGTAACCCTTTCCGGTTGGGTTCAAAAATCACGCGACAAGGGATTTATTGTTTGGGTAGATTTACGAGACCGTTATGGCATTACACAATTGGTTTTTGATGAAGAACGCACGCCAAAAGCCATGATGGAAAAGGCTGAAAAACTTGGTCGCGAATTCGTGATTCAAGTTACTGGAACTGTTATTGAACGTGCTTCTAAAAACGCAAATATTCCAACAGGTGATGTGGAAATTTTAGTTTCTAAAATGGATATCTTAAACGAATCGCTTTTACCACCTTTTACAATTGAAGATAAAACGGATGGTGGCGAAGATATTCGTATGAAATATCGCTATTTAGATATTCGAAGAAACCCGGTAAAAAACAGCTTGATTTTTCGTCATAAAGTCACACAGGCTGTTAGAAACTACTTATCAAAAGAAGGTTTTATAGAAGTTGAAACACCTTATTTAATTAAATCAACGCCTGAAGGTGCTCGGGATTTTGTTGTTCCTTCTCGTATGAATGAAGGTCAATTTTATGCGTTGCCGCAAAGCCCACAAACTTTCAAACAATTATTGATGGTTGGTGGCATGGATAAGTATTTTCAAATTGTAAAATGCTTCCGTGATGAAGATTTACGGGCAGACAGACAACCAGAATTTACACAAATTGACTGCGAAATGGCATTCGTAGAACAAGAAGATATTTTAAATGCTTTTGAAGGTTTAACCAGACATTTATTAAAAGAAGTGAATGGTGTAGAAATTTCAGAATTCCCACGTGTGCTCTATGATGATGCCATGCGTTTATACGGCAATGATAAACCCGATATCCGTTTCGGAATGGAATTTGGCGAGCTTAACGATGTAGCGCAACATAAAGATTTTGGTGTTTTTAATGATGCCGAATTAGTAGTTGGTATTGCCGTTCCAGGCGGAAATAGCTATACCAGAAAAGAAATTGACAAGCTAATTGATTGGGTGAAACGTCCACAAGTTGGCGCTTTAGGCATGGTTTACAGTCGTTGTAATGATGATGGGACTTACAAATCATCCGTAGATAAATTTTTCGATCAAGACGATTTAGCCAAATGGGCTGAAAAAACTGGAGCAAAAGCTGGCGATTTAGTATGTGTGCTTTCTGGTCCTAAAAATAAAGTACGTGCGCAATTAAGTGCCTTACGTATGGAATTAGCAGAGCAGTTAGGTTTACGTAAACCCAATGAATTTGCACCACTTTGGGTTATGGATTTTCCATTATTGGAATGGGATGAAGAAACCGAACGCTTCCATGCTATGCACCATCCATTTACATCACCAAAACCAGGACAATTGAAATTGTTAGAAACTAATCCTGCTGATGTAAAAGCCAATGCTTACGATTTGGTTATGAATGGTAACGAAATTGGAGGTGGTTCTATTCGTATTCACGATAAAAAAACACAAGCTTTAATGTTCGATTATTTAGGTTTTACGGAAGAAGAAGCCAAAGCCCAATTCGGATTTTTAATGGATGCCTTCCAATATGGCGCACCACCACATGGTGGCTTAGCCTTTGGATTGGACAGATTGGTTGCCATTTTAGGCGGTCAAGAAACCATTCGGGATTTTATTGCCTTCCCGAAAAACAATTCAGGACGAGACGTTATGATTGACGCACCTGCTCCACTGGACAATAAACAATTGGAAGAGTTAAGTTTAAAACTCAACTTAAAATCATAAAAATTTAAAATGTGTCCCGATAGTTTATCGGGACATTTTTTTTAGTAGTTTTAACTAATGAACTGGAAACGAATTTTTAAAATTTTTCTATACATCATTTTAGGCTTCGCAATTGTGTTATTCGCTTTGTATGGTTATGCCTATTATACATTTAACTATAAGTTTGTTCCACAAGAAAAATACACTCATGATGTTGAATATATAGATCCTGAAACAGCCCTTTTAAATGACGGTTTTGAAGTCTGTAATGAGAATTACATTTTGCAGTATTACAATCCAGAACGTGCAACTTACAGCAAAGGCAAAAATGGCTTAAGAAAGTTTATAGTATCAAATTATCAAAACAAAAATTATGCAGATTCGGGTTATTTAAATATCCGATTTATCATTAATTGCAAAGGTGAGGCAGGACGTTACGTCATTCATGAAAATGATTTAGATTTAAACCCAACTGCCTTCAATAAAGACTTGGTGAATCAATTATTTCAACTCACCAGCCAATTAAAAACATGGAATCCGAATTATGTTTATAATGACTATCGTGATTCCTATATGTATATATCTTATAGAATAGAACATGGCGAGATTACTGAAATTATTCCTTAGTATCAGTTTGGTTTTTTGCTTCTTTGCTTGTCAATCAAAACGTAAAAAAGCAGAAGCATCTTACACATTTGGCGTTACCAATTTTGGACAAGGTTCAGCTGGAAGCATCAATGGTATTGCACGCGCTATTGAAATAGATTCAACTTATGAACAGGCTGTTTATGAACTATCAGTCGGTTATTTAAAACGTGGCATGCCTCATATGTGGAAAGAACAATATGATAAAGCAGTTTTATTAGATTCGGTAACACGTATTCCATGGCGTGGCTATTTATATTTATGGTTTTACAGAGATTATAAAAAAGCCATAGTCGATTTTGATGCGTCTGATACCTTGACGCCTAATTTTACCGATCAACCACAAGGACATAGTGTGGATTATTGGCGAGGCATTGCCTATTTGGGTTTGAAGGATTATGATAATTCTATTGCGTATTTTGACACCTATATTAATCAAGAAATAGACGAATCTGGTGAAGATTGGGTGGAATTAACTGCTTTTTTATACAGAGGCATTGCCTATTACGAAGCTGGGAATTATGAAAAAGCACTTTATAATTTTGAAAAACGATTAGAACACGGCAGAAATTTAAGTGCGGATGCCAAATATTACATGGCATTAATAGCTCAAGAACAAAACAACATAGAATTAGCTGAAGAATTAATAAATGCAGCCATTGACGAGTTTAAACAAGGCTATTTTAATAATAGACCATATGTAGAAACCTTACGTCAGATTTATTTAGAAGATTTGTTAATTGTAAAATCGACCTTAACTCCGTAATGAATATAAAACCAATAATAAAACGCATCATGCTTTGGAGATATAAACATATTTCCCAAAAGAATTTTGTTTTATTATTGAGTGTTATTGTCGGTTTATCTACTGGAATAGCCGCATTAACCCTTAAGAATATTACATATTCCATACAGTTGTTTTTAGATAAAGGAATTGTGTTTTCTGAAAATCAGTTATATTTTATTTTACCTTTCATAGGACTATTTATTGTTTATCTATTCAAAAAATATGTGTTTAGAAAACCAATGACGCCATCGGTTCCTCCTTTTATTAAGCGTGCGGTTCCTTCACTATTATATTCTCTTTTAAGGCAAAAAGGACTCCTTTCCTATAAGCTAATTTATCATCCTATTATTTTGGCCCCATTAACCGTCGGTTTTGGAGGTTCTGTTGGATTATTAGGCCCAGCAATTACGTCTGGTTCGGCCATTAGTTCTAATTTGAGTAGATTATTAAATATTGACAAAAAAACGCGCACACTCTTAATTGCATGTGCTACGGCTGGAGCCATTGCATCCATGTTTAAATCTCCGATAGCCGCTATTGTTTTTGCTGTTGAAGTGTTTAGTTTAGATTTAACATTCGCATCCTTATTACCGCTATTAATTGCCTCCATTTCATCGGTATTGACATCCTATTTTTTTTTAGGAGACGAATTACTTTTTGATTTTACCGTTACTGATAAGTTCACTATTCGAGACACAGCTTTTTACATTTTACTAGGTTTGGGTACTGCATTTGCGTCTATTTATTTTACTAAAATTTATTTTGCTGTTTATGCCTTTTTTGATCGATTTAAAACAAAATTCTCTAAACTTATTATTGGCGGTTTTGCTATAGGTACTATGCTGTACTTTATTCCACCGCTATATGGTGAAGGTTTAAGTTTTACTAAAGATTTATTTGATGGTAATTATTTACATGCTTTAGGAACTAATTTATTTGATAATTATCTCGATAATATTTGGGTTGTAATTATCCTTTTGATTGGATTTACCATATTTAAGGCTATTGCTATGACTACCACCTTTGCTGCTGGTGGTGTTGGTGGTGTTATAGTTCCAACTATGGTAATGGGAAGCGCTTTAGGAAATGTGGTTGCAAAAGTAATAAACAATATTGGACTTGGGCATCAAGTATCAGAATCTAACTTTACCCTAGTAGGCATGGCTGGATTGATTGCAGGTGTAATTCACGCACCATTAACAGCTATATTTTTAATTGCCGAAATAACCGGTGGATATGTATTATTTTTACCTTTAATGATTACTGTAGCTATTTCATATATGATAACAAAAAATTATATGGAACATACAATTTATACCAAAGAACTAGCAGAAAGAGGTGATTTATTAACGCAAGATAAAGACCAAAATGTACTAACTTCCATGGATATTGATAGTGTTATTGAACAAAATTTTATAACCTTGTATCCAGATATGTCTTTAGGTGAAATGCTACATGAAGGCGTTTCAAAATCGAGTAGAAATTTATTTCCGGTAATTAATGAAGACCAGTTTCTGGTAGGCATTATTCTTCTAGATGATATTAGAAATATTATGTTCGACCAGGCATTATACAACTCCACATCTGTGGCAACCTTCATGCATCTACCACCTGGTCATATTACATATGAAACAGACAGTATGCGTATCATTATGCAAAAATTTCAAGATACAAACACTTGGAATCTACCGGTAATAAAAGACGGGAAATACTATGGATTTGTTTCGAAATCCAAATTATTAACAGCCTACCGTCGCGAATTGATTAATATTACACATTAGTTATGAAATATATCATTTTACTATTTTTTCTTGTTAGCACCACATCAATTATTTGTGGATTAACGCTTGAATTAGACTTTGCGCCAAAACTTGTAGGTGGTGGTGTTTTGGGCTTATTTTTTGTGGTATTCCCCCTGTTTACTTGGTACCGATGGAAAGACAAAAAAATGAGTGATTATTTACTCAATAAAGAAAATTTAGACAAAATGCGTGAAAGTCA
>CBFHJN010000019.1:0-22645 GCA_965655805.1 Flavobacteriaceae bacterium | reverse complement strand
AGCATAACTTCTTCGGCTTTTTGAAGATCTTTTACATAATACCGACAGACACTTAACATTTTAGGTGCATGTGTATCAAAAAGCAGTTGTTGTGCCTCCCGATTATTTTTCGCAGCCTTTTTTATAAGGATCGTATTATTTTTATGTAGTTGAATAACCTTCAAAATTGCTTTCATTAGAGCTTCTATTAATAAAGACGCAAATTTTATACAAAAGGTTGCCTGACGCTAAAAAAAAATTATTTTTTGCGCTGGATCACGTAATTCACCATGAGTTCTAATGAATCGCGAAAATCAGATTTGGGGTATGTGTTGAGAATTTCTAGAGCCTCACTTTGAAAGGCTTTCATTTTGGTAATGGCATAGTCTAATCCGCCATTATTTTTCACAAAAGCTATGACTTCGCTCACGCGTTTTTTATCTTTATTATGGTTTTTAATGGAATTGATAAGCCAGTTTTTATCTTTTTTAGAAACGGTATTTAACACATGAATTAAAGGCAAAGTCATTTTTTGCTCTTTAATATCAATTCCGGTTGGCTTGCCTATTTTTTCAGTTCCATAATCAAATAAATCATCTTTAATTTGGAATGCCATACCAATTAGCTCTCCAAACTTACGCATGCGTTCCACGTGATCTGATTCTGGTTTTACAGAAGCAGCACCCAAACTGCAACAAGCTGCTATGAGTGTGGCGGTTTTTTGACGGATAATTTCATAATAGATTGCTTCGGTAATATCCAGTTTACGTGCTTTTTCTATTTGAAGTAATTCGCCTTCGCTCATTTCACGAACGGCAATGGAGATTATTTTTAACAAATCGAAATCATTATTATCTATAGAAAGCAGCAGTCCTTTAGAGAGTAAAAAGTCTCCAATAAGCACCGCAATTTTATTTTTCCAAAGTGCATTAATGGAGAAAAAACCACGACGTCGGTTACTATCATCTACTACATCATCATGTACTAACGTTGCTGTGTGAATCAATTCAATAACCGAAGCACCACGATAGGTGCGCTCGCTGACTTCGCCATTGGAAACCATTTTAGCTACCAGAAACACGAACATAGGTCGCATTTGCTTTCCCTTCCGGTTTACAATGTAATGCGTGATTCGGTTTAATAGCGCTACTTTTGAAGACATGGCTAGCTGAAACTTTTGTTCAAAAAGTTCCATTTCAAAATCTACAGGTTGCTTTATTTGTTCTACTATTTTCAAAGACGAATTTGAAGAATTATTGAATAGCGAAATTACTGAAAATGTATATGAAAAACTAACTTGGAAACTAAATCAGCTTTAATCACTTTATGAAATAGGAATGTTAATAAAATGGTTAACTCATTTAAATTTCGTATATTCAATTGATTAACCCTTAACACTTTAGAATTATGAAAAAAATTACTTTATTATTAAGCCTTTTAATTTGCTACTCTATAAGTGCGCAAGATGTTATTTGGTCTGACGACTTTAATGACGAAGATTATTCAAATTGGACTTTTATAGATAGTGATGGAGATACAAATAACTGGGGAGACATTTCTGCAGTTGGTGACGGAATGGGTGGTTTTGTTACACCTATTTCATTAATTTCGCGTTCTTGGCAAACTGTTCCTTTAAATCCAGATAATTGGGCTATATCTCCTGCCATAGATTTATCTAACACTGTGACTGAAGCTTCATTAACATGGATTACACAGGTGGCAGCTCAAGAGTGGGATGAAGAAAAGTATAGCGTGTACGTAGGAACCTCTAATGATATTTCGGTTTTGGTAAATTCAACAACTTCAATGACAGAAGTTTTAGGAGATGCTGGAAACACGGGAACACCTACTCCACACACTTTAGATATTTCAAGCTTTATTGGTGAACCAGTAGTTTATATTGCTTTTAGACATTGGGACTGTACTGACGAAGATTTTCTTTCGGTTGATGATGTAACGGTTGAAGCATTTCTATTGAGTACTGATGAATTTGCTTTAAATTCTATGTTTATTGGCTGTAAAGATAAAGTTGTAACGATTTCCAATATTCAAGGAGAAGCCAATTATCGTGTTTTAAATATAACTGGGCAAGAAGTTCTTAACGGAAATACACGTTTAGAATCTCAAAATATTGATGCAAGTAATTTAGCTTCGGGTATTTATATTGTGGAGGTTACTAATGCCAATTCTAACGCACAGAAAAGAAAGAAAATAATTATTGAATAAGCATTATAAAAATTTGATTACATAAAAAAAGCCGCTATTCTAATTTTGATAGTGGCTTTTCTAATTTTCAGAGATAGCTTGTTTTTTATGAACTCTTATTAGCCAATTGTCCACAAGCAGCATCAATATCTTTACCTCGAGAACGCCTGACAGTTACCGTAATATTATGTCTTTCTAGCATATTGACATACATGTCGATGGCTTCATCATTAGCTTGTTGAAACATGCCGTCATCAATCGGGTTGTACTCAATTAAATTGACTTTACTTGGTGCAAATTTGCAAAAATCAATTAACGCATCAACATCTTTTTTCTGATCGTTAATACCCTTCCAAACGACATACTCATAGGTGATTCTATTTTTTGTTTTGGCATACCAATATTCCAAAGCTTCGCGTAAATCTTTCAGCGGAAATGTGGCATTAAAAGGCATGATGGATGTTCTGACTTCATCAATTGCCGAATGAAGCGAAACGGCTAATTTAAATTTCACTTCTTCATCTGCCATTTTTTTTATCATTTTAGGAACTCCCGAGGTAGATACTACAATACGTTTTGGTGACATACCTAAACCCTCTGGTGAGGTAATTTTATCAATAGCTTTCAGGACGTTATTATAATTCATGAGCGGTTCACCCATGCCCATAAACACAATATTACTTAAAGGTCTGTTATGGTATAAACGACTTTCATTATCAATAGCAACTACCTGATCATAAATTTCATCTGGATTTAAATTTCGCATGCGCTTTAAACGTGCTGTTGCACAAAATTTACAATCCAAACTGCAACCTACTTGACTAGATACACAAGCTGTAGTTCTGGTTTTAGTTGGAATTAAAACCGATTCTACAATTAATCCATCATGCAGTTTTACGGCATTTTTAATGGTACCATCAATACTCTTTTGCATGTCGTCCACCTTAACATGATTGATAACAAAGTTGTCTTCAAGCATGGCGCGAGTTTCTTTAGACAGGTTTGTCATGTCTGCAAAAGTATATGCTGATTTGCTCCAAAGCCATTCATAAACCTGATTACCACGAAATGCTTGATCGCCTTCCTTTACGAAGAATTCTCGTAATTGATCTTTGGATAATGCACGTATGTCTTTTTTATCACTCATAAAAAAAAGGAATAAAAAAGCCTTGTAAAAACAAGGCTTTTAAACATGTTATTATATAATTAGCATGGCATCACCATAGCTATAAAATTTATATTTTTCTTTCACAGCTTCCTCATAAGCTTTCTTAATAAAATCATGACCAGCAAAAGCTGAAGCCATCATTAAAAGAGTAGATTTTGGTGTGTGAAAATTAGTAATCATACAATTTGCAATACTAAAATCATAAGGAGGAAAAATAAATTTATTGGACCAACCATCAAATTCATTTAACGTACCACTAGACGAGACAGCACTTTCAACAGAACGCATAGCCGTTGTACCAACTGCACAAATACGTTTTTTATCTTTAATCGCCTTGTTAATAGTTTCTGTAGCTGATTTTTTAATAATAATTTCCTCACTATCCATTTTATGCTTCGATAAATCTTCAACCTCAACCGGATTAAAGGTACCTAAACCAACATGTAACGTTACATCTGCAAATTTAACACCTTTAATTTCTAAACGCTTTAGTAGATGTTTAGAGAAATGTAAGCCTGCCGTTGGCGCTGCTACAGCACCTTCATTTTTAGCAAAAATAGTTTGGTAACGCTCCTCATCTTCTGGTTCTACTTCACGTTTAATGTATTTAGGAAGTGGCGTTTCACCAAGCTCTGTTAATTTCACTCTAAAATCTCTATATGAACCATCATATAAAAAACGAAGTGTACGTCCTCTTGATGTCGTGTTATCAATAACTTCCGCTACTAATGAATCACCATCCCCAAAATAGAGTTTATTACCAATACGGATTTTTCTAGCTGGATCAACCAACACATCCCAAAGACGTTGTTCTTCATTTAATTCACGCAATAAAAACACTTCAATACGTGCTCCCGTTTTTTCCTTGTTACCATATAATCTAGCAGGAAAAACTTTGGTATCGTTTAAAATCATGACATCATCTTCATCAAAATAATCAATGATGTCTTTAAACATTTTATGCTCAATAGTTTGCTCTTTTCTGTTTAATACCATTAAACGTGACTCATCCCTGTTTTCAGAAGGATATTCCGCTAATAACTCCTCGGGTAAATCGAAGTTAAAATGCGATAATTTCATTTTTTTGATAGACGTATATGTTTTAGAAGTTAATAATTTTACTCGCAAAAGTTGCAAATATACAACCTGAAAGTAGGCGTTGTCAAGTATTTAGCCAATTATTATTCAGATAGCCTAATTCCAGTGGCTTTCAAGTCGTTCCAAAACGTTGGATACGATTTAGAAACGACACCAGCGTCATTAATAGTTAAATCTGTTTTCAGAGCTAAAGGCGCAAAAGCCATAGCCATTCTATGATCGTTATAGGTATCTACTGCCATCTTATTTTTTATAGCTGGTGTGGCTTTCAATTGTAAACTATTGTCAGTAATCATGACGAATCCTCCTAATTTTTCCAATTCCGTTTTTAGAGCCACTAACCTGTCTGTTTCTTTTATTTTCAGCGTATGTAATCCGGTTAAAAAACAGCCAATGCCCAATCCAAAACAGGATACAGCAATAGTTTGTGCAATATCTGGAGCATTAACTAAATCTAATTTTATTGTAACCATAGAATTTACTTGGGCTACTTTTTTTAGCGTGATACTATTCCCTTTAAAAGTAGTTGAAACACCAAATTGTTTGTAAATGTCTGCCAAAACGGAATCGCCTTGCAAGCTATTCTGCTGATAAGATGTAAGTGTAATTTGGGTTTTTAAAGCGCTTAACGCTATTAAACTGTAAAAATAGGAGGCTGAAGACCAATCGCTTTCTACCGTAAGTTCGGTTTCCTTTAATTCTTTTAACGGTTTAATTTGAATGACATTCTTTTCAAAAGAGGTTTCAATACCAATTTGATTCAACAATTGAAGGGTCATTTTTATATATGGAATAGATGTTATTTCACCATCTAATGTTAGGTGCAAGCCATTCTCCAATTTTGATCCAATGAGTAATAAAGCCGAAATATATTGACTGCTTACACCTGCTTCAATATTAATGTGGTGTTTCGTCAATTTTCGACCTTTTATTTCCAAAGGTGGAAATCCAGCATTTTCAAGATACGAGATTTCAGCACCTAATTGGTTTAACGCATTCACCAGAATTTCAATGGGACGCTCTTTCATGCGCTGGGAACCTGTAATGGAAACCGTTCGGTTTTCTTGAACCGCAAAATAAGCTGTTAAAAACCGCATGGCAGTACCAGCATGATGTACATCAATAGTATTAGAATCCGCAGCTAACGCTTTTTTCATTAAAACCGTATCATCCGAATTAGAAAGGTTATGAATTTTTATTTCAGGATACAACGCCTGAAGTAATAACAACCGGTTGGATTCACTTTTAGAACCTGTGATGTTGATTGGAGGTTTCTGGTTTTTGATTACCGACTTTTCAAGTTGAGCATTCATAATCTATTTCAACTTCGGATTATTCTGATGACGCTCATGGTCGCGTTTGGTTTTGATATCCAATTTTTTATCGAACGCAGCTTGCAAATCAATACCTGTTTGATTTGCTAAACACAACACCACAAAAACAACATCGGCTAATTCTTCGCCTAAATCTTTATTTTTATCGGTTTCTTTTTCGCTTTGTTCGCCATAACGGCGTGCTATAATTCGGGCAACTTCACCAACTTCTTCAGTTAGTTGTGCCATATTAGTCAACTCGTTAAAATACCGAACACCATGGTCTTTTATCCATTCATCAACGGCTAATTGTGCATTTTCAATATTCATAAGTCTTTATTTTTAGTATCTATAATTATTGTAACAGGTCCATCATTTGTTAATGTGACTTGCATATCAGCACCAAACTCACCGGTTTGAACTTGCTTTCCTAAATCGGTTTCTATTTGCTTAATAAAATCCTGATACAACGGAATTGCCACATCTGGTTTAGCCGCTTTTATATAACTAGGTCTGTTTCCTTTTTTAGTGCTGGCATGCAAGGTAAATTGACTAACCACAATAACATCACCTTGATGTTCTACTATGGAATTGTTCATGACATTTTCTGCATCTGGAAAAATACGCATGTTGACAATCTTTTTGGAAAGCCAAGTAATATCGTCTTGGGTGTCGTTATCTACAATACCCAACAACACTAATAAACCCGAACTTATAGTGGCTACTTCTGCGCCATGAATGGTAACATTAGCTTGAGAAACTCGTTGAATAACTGCTTTCATGTCAATAAAAATTAATAATCGGAGCTGACGTTTTAATCACTATGTAAATAATTATTTCATCCACTCTTCTGTACGGAAATGATCTTCATCACCTTCCAAAATCTGAATATAACTGCGGTAACGTGATGCGGCAATTTCATTAGCATCCAATGCCGCTTTTACTGCACAATGTGGTTCTTCAATATGAATACAGTTATTAAACTTACAATCTTGTTTTAAAGCAAAAAATTCTGGAAAATAATCACTTACTTCTTCCTTATCCATATCTACCACACCAAAACCTTTAATGCCTGGTGTGTCAATAATTTTAGCATCGAAACTTAAATCGAACATTTCCGCAAAGGTTGTGGTATGTTGTCCTTGCATATGTTGTGATGAAATAGCTTTGGTTTTCAAATCCAATTCTGGTTCAATAGCATTAACTAAAGTGGATTTCCCTACACCAGAATGTCCAGCAAACATGCTAACTTTTCCAGACATCAATGCTTTTACTTTATCAATATTTTTTCCGGTTGCAGCAGAAATTCCGATACATTCATAGCCTATTTTTCGATATACATGTGCTAAATATTTCACTTCATTTAACGTGTCTCCGTCATACGTATCTACTTTATTAAAAAGCAGAATAGTTTTGATGGAATACGCTTCAGCAGTAACTAAAAACCGGTCGATGAAACTGGTAAAAGTTGGTGGATTATCAATGGTTATTAATAAAAAAACTTGATCTATGTTGGCTGCAATAATGTGGGTTTGTTTGGATAAATTAACCGATTTGCGAACAATATAATTTTTCCGATCATGAATGTTTGTTATCACACCAACAGGCTCCTCGTTATTATCATGATCTAAATCAAAATCCACACGATCACCAACAGCAATAGGATTAGTGCTTTTTATGCCTTTCATTCGGAATTTCCCCTTCATGCGACAAGGGTAAACAGCACCCAAATCCGTTTTTACGGTATACCAACTTCCTGTAGATTTATAAACGATTCCTGTCATTATTACAAAGATGCGATAATAATTTCTTTCGAAAAATTTATCATTACAAAAACACCATTCTTAATTGTTAATGATTTTTTCTTGATGATTAATAGATTCTTGATGAACGGCTTTAAAAACACGTAAAATAAATTCTTCACTTAAATTCTTTTCTTCGCCTTGAAGAATCATTTTTCCTAAAATTTCATTCCAACGTTTGGTTTGTAAAACAGCCACATTATGTGCTTTTTTGAGCGATCCAATATCATCTGCTACTTTCATACGCTTACCCAAAATATCAATTAACTGATGATCTATTACATCAATTTGCGTTCGCATGGTATTAATTTTGTTTTTGAATTCAGTGGCTTCGCCTGTTTCTTTTCTGATTTTTAAATCGTCCATAAACTGCACAAGCGTTGCTGGTGTAATTTGCTGCGCAGCATCACTCCAAGCATTGTCTGGATCAAAATGCGTTTCTACCATTAAACCATCATAATTTAAATCGAGTGCTGTTTGGCATAAATCGAAAATAATATCCCGACGACCAGCAATATGCGATGGGTCTAAAATTAGCGGTAAATCTGGAAACCGATTTTGTAAATCGATTGGTAATTGCCATTCTGGATTATTTCTGTAACGTGTTTTTTCGTAGGTAGAAAACCCTCTATGAATTACACCTAAATTCTTAACGTCAGCTGTATAAAAACGCTCTACTGCTCCTAACCATAAGGATAAATCTGGATTCACAGGATTTTTCACCAAAACTGGTTTGTCCGTTCCCTTCAAAGCATCCGCAATTTCCTGAACAATAAACGGACTCACCGTTGTTCGTGCACCAATCCACAGCACATCCACATCATGTTTTAACGCTAAATCTACGTGATTGGCATTGGCAACTTCCGTAGCAATCAGCATTCCAGTTTCTTCTTTGGCTTTTTGTAGCCATTTTAAACCTAATGCACCTACACCTTCAAAATTTCCTGGTCTGGTACGTGGTTTCCAAATACCAGCTCTTAAAACGGTAGCATCGGTATCTTTTAACTGGTGTGCTATTTTTAAAACTTGTTCTTCTGTTTCGGCACTACAAGGACCTGCTATAACTAATGGATGATTTAATCCGAAGTTATGTAACCAAGTTCCTAATTCTTTTTTATTTTCCATAATTTTTTAATTTTCAAAAATTAAATTCCCTGTCTGCCAGCAAGCAGGCAAATTCATTTAAATTGGTGTTGTATTTATTGTATTCCGTTTAATATATCTTTAATGTGATTGGTATTCGTCATTTCACTGTGAATTTCGCCATAATTATCAGCTTCCAAATAATTTTTAAACGTGGTTAAATTCTGGATATATTCATTTAATGTT
The DNA here is from genome assembly GCA_965655805.1 of Flavobacteriaceae bacterium. GTDB lineage: Bacteria > Bacteroidota > Bacteroidia > Flavobacteriales > Flavobacteriaceae > Algorimicrobium. Next base: position 13,751 of record CBFHJN010000019.1, on the reverse strand, counting down.
TCAATAACATTGGCTTTATTCTGTTTAAAAATGGGTGTCCACATATCTGGCGAACTTTTTGCTAATCGGACTGTTGATGCAAAACCACTTCCAGCCATATCAAAAATATCTCGTTCGTTTTTTTCTTTATCAATAACCGTTTTGCCTAACATAAACGCGCTAATGTGTGATAAATGCGACACGTAAGCAATATGTTTATCATGAGCTTCCGGATTCATATACCGAATACGCATTCCCATAATTTTAAAAATGGTTAACGCACGTTCTTGTAATTGAAAGGCTGTTTTTTCAACTTCGCAAATAATATTTGTTTTCCCTTGAAACAAACCTTCTAATGCTGCTTTTGGTCCAGAAAATTCTGTTCCAGCAATGGGATGGGTTGCTAAAAAATTGCGTCTTTTGGGATGATTTTCAACCGCTTTACAAATAGCGACTTTGGTAGAGCCTGCTTCCATAACCAAGGCATCATCATGTACTAAATTCAATATTTCTGGCAAAACCATGACGGCTGCATCAACTGGAATAGACAAAATTACAGCATCTGCTTGTTTTACATCTTCAAGGGTTGCTTTAGCGTCAATAATCTGAAGCGCTAAAGCATCATCTAAATGCGCATCATTTTTATCAATTCCGAAAATAGTGATTTCAGGATTTAAACGCTTAATGTCTTTCGCAATACTTCCGCCAATTAATCCAACGCCTATTATGTATATGTTTTTCATCGTCTTAAATTCTAGCTATAGCTTCTTCAATTAATTCGGTATTTGCGCATAATGAAAAGCGCACATAACCCTCTCCATTACTACCAAAAATAGTTCCTGGTGCTATAAAAATATTGTTTTCTTTCAGTAATAAATCCACAAACTCTTCCGATTTTATATAAGGTGGTAACTTGGCCCACACAAACATGCCACTTGTGTTTTTATTATAAGTACAATTAAGTGTATCGGCTAATTTCCAGATAAGTTGACGTCGTTCTTCATAAACCTGATTTAAACTTACGTACCATAATTTTGAGCAACTTAAAGCTTGAATTGCGGCTTTTTGAATACCAAACAACATACCTGAATCCATATTACTTTTTACTTTTAAAACAGCGTTGATATATTCAGCCTTACCAAGCACCATGCCTACACGCCAACCTGCCATATTAAAGGTTTTACTCAAAGAATTTAACTCCAAACAAACCTCCTTGGCACCTGCAACTTGGAGCATGCTTTTTGGTTCCTTGTTTAAAACAAAGCTATACGGATTGTCATTAATTAATAATATATTCTGACGTTTGGCAAATGCAACAAGTCTAGTAAAAAAAGTATCGCTGGCATTTGTTCCTGTTGGCATATGCGGATAGTTTACCCACATCATTTTTACTTTCGATAAATCTTGTTCTTCCAAAGCCTCAATATCAATGAGCCAATTTGCGGATTGCGTTAAATTGTAAAAAACAGGTTCCGCTCCTACTAATTTCGTGACCGACGTATAGGTTGGATATCCAGGGTTAGGAATTAAAACCTGGTCGCCTGGATTTAAAAACGCCATAGAAATATGCATGATGCCTTCTTTGCTTCCCATTAAAGGTAGCACCTCTGTTGTGGGACTCATATATACACCATATTGCTCTCTATAAAAGGAAACGATAGCCTCACGAAATTCTGGTAAGCCTTGGTAGCTTTGGTATTGGTTGGCTTTCGGCTGCATAAAACTTTCCGTTAAGGCATCGACAACCTTTTGTGGCGGATTTAAATCTGGACTACCGATGCCTAAATTAATTATAGGTTTCCCGTTTGCCATGAGTAAAGCCACTTCTCGTAATTTTTTTGAAAAGTAGTATTCCTCTACAGTCTGTAAGCGATTGGCTAATTCAATCATGGTTTAGCGTTTTTATACTGGCCTAGAATTTTAAAATCTTCGGCCATAATTTCTAAAATGGATTTTGCTTTTTTGAAATTATCATAATGATCAAAAGTAACGTCGACAAAAAAAGCATACTTCCAAGGCGTTTCAATTTTTGGAATGGATTGTATTTTGGTTAAATTTAATTGGCAGTCGCTCATAACATTTAGGATAGTCGCTAAACTGCCACGCTTATGCTCCAATTCGAATTTTAAAGACGCTTTGTTAATTTCTGATGCTGAAAATTCTGATTCCCGTTTTACAATCACAAAACGGGTTTCATTGTGTTTAATGGTTTGAATGCTTTTAGCTAAAATTTCTAATGCAAATAATTCGGATGCCAGTTGACTCGCAATAGCACCAACGCCTTTTAATTGCTGCTTTTGAATGCGTTGTGCCACTTCAGCTGTATCTTTATCCTCAATCAATTTAATATGTGGATTATTTTTAAAAAATGCTTTACACTGTAACAAAGCCATTGGGTGCGAATACACTTCTTGAATATCCTGAATATTTTGTCCAGTAAGAGCCATTAAATGATGTTGAATGTCTAAATATTCTTCGCCAACAATATGTAAATCATGATTATCAATCAATGCGTAATTTGGAATAATAGAGCCTGCTATGGAATTTTCAAGCGCCATAACAACAGCATCAGCGTGGTTATTAAGCAAACTACTAACGGATTCATCAAATGACAAACATTCAATTAATTCAACCGTATTTCCAAAATAGTGCTGTGCGACAATATGATGAAACGATCCTTGTATTCCTTGTATGGCAATTGCCTTTGTCATGTTATTTTCTATTAAAAATGTCAAACCAAACTGATTTAAAACAAAAAAAGTCCCGATTTACATCGAGACTTTAAATAGTTTAATTTTATATATCAAAAATTACACATACAGGGTCTCGTTCCTTTTGTTAAAAAAGAAATAATACCAATTGTAATATGCGTTATTTGTACTTGTGTTCATAATTTGAATGGCTAAAGTAGTTAATTAATTGAAAAAACAAAATCTTTTTCAATTATTTTGAAAATATAACGTTTTCGTCGTGCATTGCGTTTCATATTTATATGTTATTTTTGAAAAAACGAAATTACTTTATGTCTATTGAAGTTGAAAACATCTCCAAATTATACGGCTCCCAAAAAGCGCTAAACAACATTTCATTTACAGTGAACAAACCAGAAATTGTTGGTTTTCTAGGTCCAAATGGTGCGGGAAAATCCACGATGATGAAAATTTTAACCACCTTTGTTGAAGCTTCTGAAGGCCAAGCTAAAGTAAACGGTTTTGATGTGAATTCAGAAAAACAAAACGTGCAGCAAAGTGTTGGCTATTTGCCAGAACATAATCCGTTGTATTTAGATCAATATGTTAAAGAGTATTTAACGTTTAATGCATCGGTTTATGGTGTAGATAAAAATCGGATTGCTGAAGTCATTAAATTAACTGGATTAACACCAGAAGCGCATAAAAAAATTGGACAACTATCCAAAGGTTATAGGCAACGTGTTGGTTTGGCAAACGCCCTATTGCACAATCCTGATGTATTGATTTTAGATGAACCGACTACTGGATTAGATCCGAATCAGCTGGTGGATATCAGGAATTTAATCAAGTCGTTAGGAACAGAAAAAACGGTGTTCTTATCCACACATATCATGCAGGAAGTAGAAGCCATGTGCGACCGTGTGATCATTATTAATAAAGGTGAAATTGTAGCTAATAAAACCTTGAAAGAATTGCGTGATGATAAAGAACAAGTGGTTATTGTAGAATTTGATTACCGTGTTGAAGATGCTTTTTTATTAAAACTTCCAAAAGTGAAACATGTTAAGAATACACATGATTTTATTTATGAAATTACTTTTGCAACCCCTGAAGATATGCGCTCACATGTCTTTGATTTTGCGCATGATAATGAACTAAAAATTCTGCAACTGAATCAGAAAAATGCGAGTTTGGAAAGTTTGTTTAGGGAATTGACAAAATAGATTTTAAAATAACTACTCACTTTAGAATTTTTATTTTAAAACCTCCAAAATTATGATTGGAAATTCTTCTCTTAACTTATTTTGTTCTTCTTTATATTCCTTTGATTGAAGATAAATGTTTTCGTTATAAATAGTTTGTTTTAACTTCCGCAATTGATGTATTGCATCGAAATGTGACGAAAGAACTGTTATATAATTTTGATATGACGCTTCACCTTCAATCTGATAAATAAAAATTGTTTTTTTGGATTGTAGTCTTTTAAATTTATCAATTAAATCATCATTCTTCACTATTTTATTATTCCAAGAAATGGTCTTACCTATTGAAATTAAAACACTGTCTTTTAGCCTGGTTCTGGTTGTATCTTTTAAATCATAATCAAAATAGGATGCTGGCATTAAGTTCATAGCATTATTGATATTTAATAAGTTTCCATTTAAACGTTTTCTAATTTCCGCATGTTCATATCTAGGAAACACAATTTCATCTGTTTGTACTCCATATGAAATTAATCTCTGATTTGAATTAAGCAGCATTTTTTCAAATCGCTTTAAATTATAAACATTTAAATTTTTGTTTGCTTCAATCCGGATGGTTAAAAAGGGAATCACCTCTTCTCGTCTATACGATCTTTCATTATTTAAAAAAGTTGGTAAATCACTCAAAATATACTTTACTTTATAACTATAAAAATGTAAAATCCCCAAACTATCTTCTTTAAGTTTAATACTAACATTATAATTTCCACTATACTTTAACTCACTAGAAAAAGAAGAATATGGTAAATCTATTATAGGGTTGTTCTCCAGCATCACGCTATCTAATCCTTTATAGTTAACCACGTTAATTTTACTTAATCCCAAAGATATAACCGATAATAATAGAACATGTAACACTATAAATTTTAAGCGCTTTTTATTGTTTAAGAAAAAACTAAAGGACTTTATTGACTCTAGATATAGTACTAAAATAAGAAGAAATGAGAATTCTTTGAAATAAGGGAAAACTTCGAATTCCATACAACACATTGCAAATACACCAAAGGAAAGTCCAACTTTTGCAAACCAATATGAAAAATTAAAACTTAAAAAAATGTTATCGTTTAATAGTCGTTTTCGTTTTGAATTAAATCTATGGGTAATTTTTTGAGGTCTACTAAAAATATAGTTGAAAGCAATAGAATTACCAAATACAACTGATAACAAGGCAAAAAACAGATTATAATAATTTCTATTTTCTTCTGAAATAATATTGGGAAAACCATCAAAACCACTCGACATTACCCTGAATACTTCTCTTAAAATGTAAAAAAAAGAATAAATAACTAAAGCTGAAACCATTAACAATATAATAGCCAAAATTATTCTCTTCTTTGAAATAGATTTCAAATTAATTGAAGAATCGTAAAAAACACTTTTAAACTTCATATTACAATTTCGTCATAATTATGAGGGTTGAATTGAGCCGAAATATTTCCAAAATTGAAATTTAATCTTCCAAAATAAGTCGACCTTGATAATGTTGTACAACTTCAAGTATTGGAGGCGTATTTACCGATATCAGGTTTCCGGTTCCGTATAAATCGCCTTTAAGTTCTTGAATCGGATTGACAATCATATCATTGCTACCACGATGATAGACATCTACTTTTTGAGCTATTAGATTTCGGCCTTCAAAACGGCCAATTCCTGAAAAGAAATTAATATTGGCTGTTTCAACGGTTCCAGATATAAAAAATGAGGATAAGTTGTTTGAGACCACAATTAATTCTGTGGAATTCAATATCAGTCTGAAATCGCCAATTGTAAACGCATCGATTTCATTAAAATTTTCTGAAATCAATTTTAATTCGGGATAATTCAACACAGCATTAGATATTACATTAAACTGGGTAGAACTGCGTATTTCTGTAATATTAGGCGCAGACACATAAATTTTGGTCGTGCCATAATCCCGAACCATATTACAGGTGTTATTGTCGGTTAATTGCAGCTGGTTTCCTATAACAATTACCTCAACATCATTTAAAAGGTTTTCACCCGTTTCCACAACAACAGAAAAATCCGCGGCATCGGTTAGAATGAGTTCCACATCACGATTAACTAAAATACGTTCAAAATCGCTTACCGGAATTTCAGTTTGGATCGTGGTTCCTGCATTCTGAAAACAATCATTAGCATCTTCAGTACTACATGAGAAAATGGTAATGACCGCCAGGAGATATGTGAGCTTTTTTATCATAAATTACAATCTAATTCCAACACCAAATTCTACAGCTTCGGCTTTAGCACCATGAGATTTTAAGGTTAATGCGCCAAACCATTTTTTACCAAAATACCGTTTTAATCCAATGCGCAAATAGGTTTGCCCTTCAAAATCATATGGGTAATACACGTAATAACCAAATTGGGTTTCAATAGACATTTTATTTATAAACAGTTCATGACCTACAAATAATCCAACGCGTTTCCAATCTTCATCACCTGTCACATCTTCTTCGGGAAATGAAACGGATTTATAGTAAATTAATTCTTCTAAAAATTTAGAGAAAAACACATCAGCTCCAAACTGAATGGCACTTTTATGACTCAAACGTTTATCTGCATAAGCTGAAACGATGTAGAATGGGAATTGACCACTGCCAACTACATCACTTTCATTAATTCCGCTTCTAAAGGCTAAGTTGTATTTAATGCGTTCGGTAAATTTTTCTTTAGTAATGGTGTAAATATATTCCGAATCTTCTTCATCTATATTATAGGTAACACCAACATTAAATGTAATGGAGTTGACACTAGTATTTGGTGCTTTAACGTTGGCATTGGAATAATGAATTAAACTAAAACCAGCTTGTAAACCGAACTTATCAAAAATCCGTTCGCGTTTATAGTTCAACATTAAATAAGTGCTACTTAAAAGCGACGTTCCAAAGGCATTATTTCTGGGATTTTCTATTTTGTCATACGGATTGGTTGTATAACCCAAACCTTGTCCAATACGCAACATTAAATTTCGTTTTAAAAAATAGAAATTGTAATGTGCATACAATGAGTAATTGGTTCCTAAAACATCATTTTTTAAATTTTGGTAAGCGAATGACACACCATAATCAGGATAGCCATAACGTTGCTCCCAGTCTTCATTACCAAAAGTTTTTTTATTCCAACTTAATATAAAACCTTCCGGATGTCCTTTAATAAGGTGTAAAATATCATTATTATGAAGGGCTATATTTCCCTTGAAATAATTTAAGTCGAAATAAGAGTTTGTCGGTTTATCTTGTGCAAAAAGTGCAACAAAACAAATACAACATAAAAAAGTAAACAGGTGCTTCATTCTAAAACTTATGGCGCAAAAATATATAATTTATTAAAAGCATCTTATTTTAATTTTAGAAGCGCAGTTTCTAAGAGTTCAAAAACGGCATTAATATCTTCTTTTCTGGATGTACCTACGGATAACCGGAACCAATTAGAATCTGTTGATGTTCCAAAGGCATAAAAAGGCACAATAGCTAATTTGGCTTCATGAAGCAAATAACTCGTGACTTCTTGAATGGTTTTAAGTATATTTCCATTAGGTGTTGTTTTCCCAATTAAAGCAAACTGAACCGTTAAATACAAAGCGGCTTCAGGTTGAATGGCGCGAACTGGAAATCCTTTAGCTTGCAAGGCATTAAAGCCTTGGTAAAAAGAAATTAATCTTTGGTTCAATTCGCTTTTAATATGCTTTAAATAATCTTGAACGGTTTCGGTCTTATTTAAATAGGAAGCTGTAGCTATCTGTTCGGCTTTGGGAGCCCAAGCGCCAATATGGCTCAATAATGCTTTCATTTTATTCATAATGTGAATAGGCCCAAAAGCCCAACCCACACGCACACCTGTTGCAGCAAATGCTTTGGAAATACCATCGATAAAAATCGTAAAATCACGCATGGCAGGCACCAATTCCACAGGGTTATAATGAACCGTTTCGCCATAGGTTAACTGCCAATAAATTTGATCATATAATACGTAAAGGGGTTTTTCATCGCGTGTTGCTCGACGCTTGTTTTCTTCAATTACCAACTCTGAAATTTCTAAAAGCGCCTCTTTTGTAAATGTTGTTCCTGTAGGATTTAATGGCGAACATAAGGCTATTAAATTAACCTGTTGAATATGTGGTTTAATATCTGAAGCCGTTGGCATAAAGTTATTTTCAACCTTGGTTTCTAAAATGACAGACTTGTTTCGCGACAAATAGGTATAGGCATCATTATTCCATGAAGGAACTGGATACAAAACGGTATCCTCCAAATCTAAAATAGTTTGATAAACGGCATAAATTAAAGGTCTTGCACCTCCCGAAATAAGAATTTCATCTTTAGAATAGTTTAATTTTAAATGTCTTGATAAATAGTCAGACACGCTAATACGCAAAGCTTCCATACCATTGGCCTGTGGATAATTGGTTTGGTTATCATGGTAGGCAGAAACAATTTCAGCCTTCAATTCAGCAGGAATTGGAAAGATACTGGCATCGAAATCGCCAATAGTTTGGTTGTAAATTATCTCGCCTGTTTCTTTTAGTGCGTTTACTTCACCGGCAATTTTAATAATTTCAGAACCTTTCAAGCCTTCGGCTAGTTTGGATGTTTTCATGAGTATGCGTTGACTATTTTTGCGAAAGTAAGCTATAACCAACTATTAAAAGGCGAAATCTTTCAGTTTTATTAAAACACGTGAGAAGCAATGATTTTTATATTATCACTTTTCCCCATCGAATAGTAATGGAGCACTGGAATTCCGGCTTGTTTTAATTCCTTTGATTGCTTGATGCACCAATCAATACCAATTTGTTTCACCTGCTCATTCGTCCGACATTTTATAAGTTCTAAAATTAATACTTCTGGTAAATCTACATGAAAGCGGTGTGGAATAAGGTTGAGTTGCTTTTTAGTTGCAATGGGTTTCAGTCCAGGAATTATGGGAACTGTAATGCCTGCTTTTCGACATTTCTCTACAAAATCAAAATATTTTTGATTATCAAAAAACATTTGTGTCACCACATAGGTGGCACCATTTTTAATCTTCTGTTGTAAAAACTGAATATCCCGATCCAAGCTTGGCGATTCCATATGCTTTTCAGGATAACCACCAACACCAATACAAAAATCCATTTTAGAAACATTGAGCAATTCCTCATCTAAATATTGCCCTTGATTTAAAGCGGAAATTTGATTTACCAATTCGCTTGCAAAAGTATGACCCTCTTTTTCAGGCTTAAAATAAATATCATTTTTTACGGCATCGCCACGTAAGGCCATAACATTATCAATTCCTAAAAAATCGAGATCAATTAGGAAGTTTTCGGTGTCTTCCTTTGTAAAACCACCACATAAAATATGCGGTATAGCATCCACCTGATATTTATTTTGAATAGCCGCACAAATGCCAACCGTTCCAGGACGTTTTTTTACGACTTGTTTTTTTAACAAACCATTTTCCAACTCCTTATAAACATACTCTTCCCGATGATATGTTACATCAATAAAAGGCGGATTGAATTCCATTAGCGGATCAATATTATCAAAAATAGATTGGACATTCTGCCCTTTTAATGGCGGTAAAATTTCGAAAGAAAACAGCGTGTTTCCATTTGCTTGTTTTATGTGTTCCGTTACTTTCATATTAATGCCTGCGGAAGCAGGTATCTCTTTAATTAATTATGATTATTATTTTGGCGTTACCACAAGGGTCGCGCTTTTCGCTATATCTTTTTACGTTTTCTCGATACAATGCTCCTCATGGTCGCATTACTAGAACTGACGTAAAAAGGATGTCGTTCCAATCGCTAACGGATTAACTCCTAATTGAAATTCTTCCCTTTGAGAAGGTTAGGATAGCCTTAAATTTGGACTCAACCATTTCTCCGCTTCTTCATTACTAATACCACGTCTTTTAGCATAATCTTGTAATTGATCTGGCGTTATTTTTCCCAATCCAAAATATTTCGATTCTTTATTACCGAAATAATACCCAGAAACACTTGCTGCTGGCCACATAGCCAAATTATCAGTCAATTCTACTCCAATAGTTTTTTTAACCTGAAGCAGTTTCCAAATAGTTCGTTTTTCTAAATGATCTGGGCAGGCTGGATAGCCTGGAGCTGGACGTATTCCTTTATAATTTTCTTTGATTAATTCGGCATTACTCAAGGCTTCATGAGAAGCATAACCCCAATGTTTGGTTCGAACTTCTTGATGTAAAAATTCGGCAAACGCTTCTGCTAATCGGTCTGCCAAAGCCTTAATCATAATAGCATTATAATCGTCATGATTATCTTCAAATTGCTTGGCTAATTCAGCTGTTCCAAAGCCAGTACTTACACAAAAACAGCCCATATAATCTTGAATACCGGATTCTTTTGGTGCAATAAAATCGGCTAATGCTATATTTGGAATACCCTTGCGTTTGTCTAATTGTTGACGAAGGGTTAGGAATTTGAACCTATCATCAAGACCTCTCGACTGCGCTCGAGGTGACAAGCCATTTGCTATTACCTCAATATCATCGTCATGAACCGTATTTGCTGGAAACAGTCCGAAGACGGCTTTAGCTTTTAAGAGTTTTTCTTTAAATACACGTTTTAATAAAGCTTGAGCATCTGCAAATAAATCGGTTGCTTGTTCGCCTACTATGTCGTCTGTTAAAATATCTGGATACTTTCCGTGTAAATCCCAACTTCTAAAAAATGGACTCCAATCAATAAATGGCTCAAGGTTCGTGATATCATAATCATCCATTACTTGAACACCTAATTGGTTTGGCTTTACGATGTCAGTTGTTTTCCAATCTATTTGAAATTTTCGCTTTCTAGCGGCTTCAATCGTTATATAGTCCTTTTGTTTCACTCGTTTTAAAAACTGCTCCCGAAACGCATCATATTCCTCACGAATTTGTTGTTTATAAATTCTATTTTCTTTTTGTAGCAAATTCCCGACAACGGTTACTGCTCTAGACGCATCATTTACATGAACAATTGTATGTCCATAATTAGGTGCAATTTTCACAGCAGAATGTGCACGTGATGTGGTAGCACCACCGATTAACACTGGAATGGTTATGTTTCGTTTTTGTAGCTCTTTTGATACATATACCATTTCATCTAAAGAGGGTGTAATTAAACCACTTAATCCAATAACATCAACATTTTCTGCAATAGCGGTTTCAATGATTTTTTCTGGCGGCACCATGACACCTAAATCAATAATTTCATAATTATTGCAACCCAGAACAACACTCACAATATTTTTTCCAATATCATGCACATCACCTTTTACAGTTGCCATTAACACACGACCAGCAAATTCTTGCTTGCCATACTTTTCTGCTTCAATAAATGGCTGTAAGTAGGCAACAGCTTTTTTCATAACACGAGCAGATTTCACGACTTGTGGCAAAAACATTTTACCGCTACCAAACAAATCGCCAACCACATTCATGCCTATCATTAAATGACCTTCAATAACTTGAATGGGTTTTTCTGATTCTTGACGTGCTTGTTCAATATCTTCAATAATAAACGTGTCAATTCCTTTAACCAAGCTATGTGTAATACGTTCTTGTAATGAATTGTTTCTCCATTCCAAAACTTTAGCGACGTCTATTTTTTTATCATCCTTTACAGTTTCAGCAAAATCTAAAAGACGTTCGGTAGCGTCTGGACGTTTGTTAAATAATACATCTTCAACACGCTCTCGTAAATTCTTGGGAATTTCATCATAGACTTCTAAAAGTGTTGGGTTTACAATACCCATGGTCATGCCATGTTGAATGGCGTGATATAAAAAAGCTGAATTAATCGCTTCCCGAACAACCGTATTCCCACGAAAAGAAAATGACACATTACTCACACCTCCAGAAACATTTACATGGGGTAAATTTTCGCGAATCCATTTGGTGGCTTTGAAGAAGTCCAAAGCATTAAGAAGATGCTCATCCATTCCTGTTGCAACTGGAAAAACATTAGGGTCGAAAATGATATCTTCAGCTGGAAAATTCACCTGATTTACCAAAATATGATACGATCGTTTACAAATTTCAATACGACGATTTAATGTGTCGGCTTGGCCAACCTCATCAAATGCCATGATAATAACCGCTGCTCCATACCGTTTTACTAAAGTTGCCTGACGAATAAATTCGGTTTCACCTTCCTTTAAACTTATAGAATTCACAACGGATTTCCCTTGAACCACTTGTAAACCAGCTTCAATAATTTCCCATTTGGAACTATCAATCATTATAGGAATTCTAGCAATATCAGGTTCTGAAGCTATGAGGTTTAAAAATTTAATCATGGCTTGTTTACCGTCCAACATGCCTTCATCCATATTGACATCTATGATTTGCGCACCACCTTCCACTTGATCGCGTGCTATGCTTAATGCTTCATCAAATTTATCTTCTTTAATTAGTCGTAGAAACTTACGAGATCCTGTAACGTTCGTTCGCTCACCAACATTTATAAAATTACTTTCAGGCGTAACAACTAATGGCTCGAGACCAGATAGCTTAAGGTATTTTTTTGTTTTGTTTTTCATAGCTTTTTAGTTCTCGACTGCGCTCGAACAGACAAGCGCTCTAGGTTTATACTTCTGTGCAACTTCAGCTATAGCTTTTATATGTTCAGGTGTTGTACCGCAGCAACCACCTATGATATTGATTAAATCATCTTTTAGATATTCTTCAATAAGGGATTGCATATGTTCGGCGTTTTGTTCATATTCCCCAAATGCATTTGGCAATCCAGCATTAGGATGTGCCGATGTATACACATCTGTCTCCAATGCCAATAGTTTTAAATACGGCTGCAATTGATCAGCTCCAAGAGCACAATTAAAGCCAACACTTAATAGCGGAATATGTGAAACGGACGTTAAAAAGGCTTCCACCGTTTGTCCAGACAAGGTTCGACCAGAAGCATCGGTTATGGTTCCTGAAACCATAATTGGGATATCTATTTTACGTTCAACGTTTACCTCATCAATAGCGAATAACGCGGCTTTGGCATTCAACGTATCGAAAATAGTTTCAACCAACAGCACATCAACACCACCATCAATTAAGGCTTCCACTTGCTGTTTATATGCGACACGTAATTCTTCAAAAGTGATGGCTCTAAAATCAGGACGATTCACATCTGGCGATAAACTGGCTGTTCGATTGGTTGGTCCGATACTTCCTGCAACAAATCTTGGCTTATTAGGATTTGCTTTTGTAACCTTATCTGCCACCTGTCGCGCTATTTTAGCGGATTCAAAATTAAGTTCATATACTAAATCCTGCATGTTATAATCTGCCATCCCAATTGTTGTTCCTGAAAATGTATTGGTTTCTACGATATCTGCACCTGCTTCAAAATATTTTGTGTGAACCTCTGCAATAGCTTCTGGTTGGGTTAATGACAGCAAATCATTATTCCCTTTTAAAGATGTTGGATAATCAGCAAAGCGCTTACCTCTAAAATCTGCTTCCGAAAAATTATATCGTTGCAACATGGTTCCCATGGCGCCATCCAAGACTAAAATGCGTTTTTGTAATTCGTGTTTAATATTGCTCATAGTTTCAAAATAAATAGTTCTAGACTACGCTGGAACCGACAATACCCCTTAATTTAAATTGTTAGATAATTTTACAATATCCGAAAACAAGCCTCTTGCTGTTACAGCTTTTCCAGCTCCTGCACCTTGAATAACAAAGGGTTTTTCGCCATAAGATTCTGTGAAAATTTCAAAAATAGAATCAGCGCCTTGCAACTGCCCTATTGTTGATTGTTTGTTTTCTGATATAAGTTTCACTTCCAAGGTTTGTT
>CBFHJN010000018.1:0-22683 GCA_965655805.1 Flavobacteriaceae bacterium | reverse complement strand
TTCAGTTGCTCTAAACATTTAGAGGAACCTATTTTACCGCAACTCATACCAATTCCTAAAAGCCAAACCATTGAGGAGGGTCAATTTGTTATTGAAAATAATACAGGAATCATGTTTGCTGATGAATTTTTGGTGGCTGCAAATTTTCTGAAAGATTATATTGAATTAGGAAGCGCATTGAAGTTAAATCAAGGCAGTGATATTGTTTTTGAAAAAGATGAAACCATAACAAATGAAGAAGGATACAGCCTAGAGGTTGCGTCAAATGGCATTCTGATTAAAGCGAAAAATGGGAAAGGTGCATTTTATGCCGTACAGAGTTTACGGCAATTATTACCTGTTGGTTTAGAAAATAACACATTTTCAGATTCTGAAATAATTGTCCAAAACATCAGCATCCAAGATGAACCTACTTTTGTGTATCGTGGCATGCATTTGGATGTTGGTCGGCACATGTTTTCTGTTAATTTTATCAAGAAATACATTGATGCTTTAGCCATGCTCAAAATGAACACCTTTCATTGGCATTTAACAGAAGATCAAGGATGGCGAATTGAAATAAAAAAATATCCAAAATTGCAAGAAATTGCAGCGTTCAGGGATGAAACCTTAATAGGTCATTACAACACCCAACCCCAAAAATTTGATGGCAAGCGTTATGGCGGTTTTTATACGCAGGAAGAAATTAAAGAGATTGTAGCCTATGCGCAAGCTCGTTATGTAACGGTTATTCCCGAAATAGAATTGCCAGGTCATTCACAAGCGGCTATTGCGGCTTATCCGGAATTGGGTTGTACAGGCGCACAAGTAAAAGTAGCAACAAAAGGTGGCGTTTTTGAAGATATTTACTGCCCAAAAGAAGAAACTTTCACCTTTTTAGAAGCTGTTTTTGATGAGGTTTTAGAATTGTTCCCAAGTAAATACATTCATATAGGTGGTGATGAAGCACCAAAAACCCGCTGGAAAAACTGTGAACACTGTCAAGCTTTAATTAAAAAAGAAGGTTTAAAGGATGAACACGAGCTGCAGAGTTATTTTATTTCTAGAATAGAAAAATATTTAAATAGTAAAGGCCGACAAATAATTGGTTGGGATGAAATTCTGGAAGGCGGATTGGCACCCAACGCAACCGTTATGTCTTGGCGTGGATTTGATGGTGCCATTGAGGCGGCTAAAAATGACCATCAGGTAATTGTAACGCCAACATCGCATGCTTATTTTGATTATTACCAATCTGAAAATAGAGATGAACCGCTTGCTATAGGTGGCTTTTTACCGTTGGAAAAAGTGTATAACCTAATTCCTATTCCAGAAGAATTAACAGAGGAACAGTCCAAATATATTTTAGGTGCCCAAGGTAATTTATGGACGGAATATATTCCAACGCCAGAGCAAGTAGAATATATGGTTTTTCCCAGAATTTTAGCTATGGCCGAAGTCGTTTGGTCTAGTCCTAAAAACAGAAATTATAAAGCATTTGTGTCCAGAGTTGAAAATTTTTATAAACGTATGGATGCTTTGAATATTAATTATGCCAATCATTTATATGAAATTGAAGGAAACATGATTTCTAATGGGAATGCGGTTTTTTATGAACTTTCCACATCAACTGAAGGGAAAACAATTCGTTATACATTAGATGGTTCGGAGCCGTCTGCAACTTCCGAAATGTATTCCAATCGCATTCCAATTTCTAAAAGTGAAACCCTAAATGCAACTGTTTTTGATGGTGATAAGCCTATAGGAAGAACCTTTACTCAAACTATTAACTGGCATAAAGCTGTTGGACATAAAATAACTATTAATGCTCACCCACATCATGCTTACACAGGAAGTGGTCCTAACGGATTAATAAATGGTATTCAAGGAAATAATGAGCGTTTTGGGGATAAAGAGTGGTTAGGCTTTTGGGGTGAAGATATTTTAATTACCTTAGATTTGGGCGCGCCAACTGAAATTAATTCCATATCCACACGGTTCCATAATGGCCATGGCCAGTGGATTTACGCACCAGATAAAATAGAAATAACTCTGGATAATGAAACGATTTTTAACGTGGAAGTTCCTGCTTCAGAAGGTTTATTAGTGCCAATAACTTTTACGCAAAAAGCCACAACACGCTTTATTGAACTAAAAATTAAAAACTACGGAATTATTCCTGATGGTAAGCAAGGTTCAGGAAATCCGGCTTGGACCTTTATTGATGAAATAATCGTAAATTAATATGCTACTAGAAATTTGTGCCAATTCCTATCAATCCGCCGTTAATGCCGAAAAAGCAGGTGCGGAAAGAATTGAACTTTGCAATGAATTAGCAGTTGGAGGCATCACACCTAGTTATGGACTCATCAAACGTGTAGTTGAAACCTTATCCATTCCTGTTTTTGTATTAATTAGACCACGAAGTGGTAATTTTACGTTTTCAGATGCAGAGTTTGAGATTATGAAAAACGATATTGACATTTGTAAAAAAATAGGTGTTCAAGGTATTGTTTCTGGTGTTTTAAATGACAATAACACCATTGATTTACAACGAACCCAAGCGTTAGTTGAATTATCAAAACCACTAGCATTTACTTTTCATCGTGCCTTTGATTGTGTGCCAAATCCCATGGAAGCTTTGGAACAATTAATCGATTTAGATTTAGAAAGAATTCTAACTTCTGGATTGGAACCTACTGCAGAAAAAGGTTTGAATATGTTAATGAAATTGAATAAAAAAGCAGAAAAAAGAATTATTATTTTAGCAGGATCTGGCATTAATGCGGAAAACACGTCTAAATTTAAGACTGCTGAATTACAGGAAATTCATGCGTCAGCTTCCCAAGTTATTACTACCAAAAACAATCATACCTATTTTGGGAATACGCAGCAAACGGTTTCCTCGGTAGAAATTATAAAAAACATATTACATAAAATCCATTCATGAAATTACGATATCTTACTTTATTTTTTTTATTAATTGTAGCCTGTCAAGAACCTTTGAAACCCATTGGTGATAAAGAAATTGCAGTTTTTAAGGATACCCATCTTTACTTTGATATGGGTTTTAAAACCGATAGTATACAACTGAACGACTCCGTAATTCGCTTGGATGCAGGTCGCGTTTTATTAAAGAGAGTCATTTTGCCAAATTACCAGAAACAGGCATCCGTAACCGTTAAAATGACTCTGACTTCCAATGGCGATCCTTGGGATAAATCGGGTTCATTATTTGTTGTTCCTGCCACGTCAGATTTGAATTTATTAGATTTTGAAAACGAAAAACTAAAAAAAACACAATTTAAAACTGGTTTTCCTGGAATAGTTTCACAGGAAATCAACAATCAATCTTACGAACCCAACATTGAATTATTGCGATTTATGACACCTTTTGGTGTTGGATTTTTTAATGATAATGAACGCGTGGCAACTCTAAAACCCGTTTATATTCCAAAATGGGAATCAAATGTGCAATGGAAACAGGATATCACCCAATTATTACCAGCTCTAGAAAACGAGGTATATATAGGTGTTTTTATTGATACGTGGACCAAGGAAGGATATAAACTTTCGGTAAGTCTAGATTTTGATGAGAGTGATATTCCCAATCATATTAAAAAAGAGCAAAGCGTAATTTCTGTTGTCAATACCAGTAAATATGCTGGTGCGCAACAATTTTATGACGCGTTTCATAAAGACGATTTACAAGTAAATTTATCAGTTGATGAAACGCTTAAAAATGCCAAATTGTATTATATCACCACAGGTCATGGTGGTCATGCAGAAGGTGATGAGTTCACAAAAAAAGAAAATATAATTAGTTTTAATGGGAAAATTATTAAGCAGTTTGTGCCATGGCGAGACGATTGCGCCAGTTTTAGGCGGTTCAACCCAACATCAGGTGTGTGGATGGAAAAAGCAACTTGGAAAGGCGAAGAAATAGAAGAACGGATTGCGTCATCGGATTACTCACGATCCAATTGGTGTCCAGGAAGCGATGTAATTCCTGAAATCATAGAACTTGGTGATGTTGAAAAAGGAAACCATACCTTCACGTTTGCCATTCCCGAAGCCCAGGCCATTGAAGCAGATAAAATCAATTATTGGATGGTTTCCGCTTATGTAGTGTACGACAAATAATGAAACAACTTTTTTACTTTAGTTTATGTGTTTTGTTTTTGGGTTGCCAAAAGCAATCAGATGTGCCAGAAACGACGTTTTTACACGATAATTGGCAATTTAAGGCTACCGATTCATCGGATTGGCTGTCTGCTCAAGTTCCAGGAAATGTGTTTTCTGATTTATTAGAGAACGGTCAAATTCCTAACCCTTTTATTGGGAATAATGAGCAGCAAGTGCAATGGGTTTCTAAAACGGATTGGGAGTATCAAACCACGTTTCAAGTAGACTATAAAACATTACAGAAAAGACATATTGAATTGAATTTTGAAGGATTGGACACCTATGCATCGGTGTATTTGAATGATTCTTTAATTCTAAAATCAACCAATGCGTTTCGAGAATTTTCTGTAGATGTGAAACCACTTCTAAAGACAGAAAATACCTTGCGCATTCTTTTTGAAAATACAAGTAAATATGAAGAAGAGGCTAAAGCTAAATTAAACTATAATCTTCCGGAAGGTCATCGGATTTTTACCCGAAAAGCGCAATTTCAATACGGTTGGGATTGGGGACCAAAACTGAATACATCTGGAATTTGGAGACCAATAACCTTGGTGGCTTGGAACGCATTAAAAATTGAAGATGCTCATTTCAAACAGGTTGTTTTAAATGATTCGCTTGCAGAACTCAACGCTAGTTTCAATTTAAATACATCCATAGCAAATTTGGATTATGATCTTTTTATAAATGACTCGTTAATCCAATCGGGTTATATGTCTAATAAAGATATAGCGCAATTTAATTTTACTATTAAAAATCCGAAACGTTGGTGGCCTCATAATCTAGGTGAGCCGTATTTGTATAATATGAAAGTGCTTATTAAAAAGGGCAAGGCTGTATTAGATTCTATTTCTGTAAAAAAAGGTTTACGAACCATAAATTTAATTACAGAAAAGGATAGTTTGGGTGAGTCTTTTTATTTTGTAGTCAATGGCAAGCCGGTTTACGCAAAAGGCGCTAATTATATTCCGCAAAATAGTATGCAGAATCAGGTGACTGATAATGATTACAATAAGCTACTAGATGCTGTGGTTGATGCCAATATGAATATGTTGCGTGTTTGGGGAGGCGGAATTTATGAGAACGACATTTTTTACGAATTATGTGATGAAAAAGGCATCCTTGTTTGGCAAGATTTTATGTTTGCTTGCGCTATGTATCCAGGCGATACAGACTTTTTAGCGAATGTTCAGCAAGAAGCCATTGATAATGTGAAACGTTTACGAAATTACGCGTCCATAGCCCTATGGTGTGGCAATAACGAAAACTCCGAAGGTTGGCATCGTTGGGGTTGGCAAGATGGGAGGTCTGAAACGGAAAAAAATGAAATTTGGAATAATTACTTGAAAGTTTTCGATTCCATGTTGCCTAAAACAGTGGCAACCTATAGCGATACGGATTATTGGGAAACCTCGCCAAAATTTGGACGTGGGAATCCGCAATTTGAGTTTCAAGGCGACGCACACGACTGGTGGGTTTGGCATGATGGCTATCCGTTTGAACATTTTGAAGAACAAGTGCCACGATTTATGAGCGAGTTTGGCTTTCAAAGTTTTCCGAGTTTAGATGTCATTAATTTTATCAATCAGAATGATTCAGATTCTTTAAATATTACTTCAGAAGGTTTTAAAAACCACCAAAAACATATCAGAGGTTTTGAATTAATAAACAAGTATATGTTGCGCGATTTTCCAGTACCAGACAACCTTAAAGATTATGTGTATGTGAGCCAACTGCTCCAAGCCTATGGTATAACTAAAGGTATTGAAGCACAGCGCAGAGCAAAACCTTATAATATGGGAACCTTGTTTTGGCAGTTAAATGATTGTTGGCCTGCTGTTTCTTGGTCCAGTATCGATTTTTTTGGCACTTGGAAAGCTTTACATTATAAAGCGAAACGGAGTTTTGAAAATGTCCTTATTTCTTCGGAAGTTAAAAAAGATTCTTTGAAACTATATCTTATAAATGGTTCCTTTCAAGAACATATAGGTTTGCTGTCTACTCAAATTATAAATTTTTCTGGTGAAGTGCTCTGGGAAGATTCACAAAAAATTACTGTTAAACCGAATTCAAGTGCCATAAAACAAACTATTGATTTGTCTAAATTATCATTCAATAAAAATCAGGTTTTCATGGTGTCTAAATTTCAAGAAGCAGAATCCATCTTCTATTTCGCTAAACCAAAAGATTTGGAATTACCTTCTAAAGACGTTCAAAAAACCATAACTAAAACGGAAGATGGTTTCGCAATTACGCTTTCCTCAAAAACGCTTCAAAAAGATGTGTTTTTATTTTGTAATGAAACAGGACATTTTTCCGACAATTACTTCGATTTACTTCCTAATAATACCAAAAGAATACATTTTAAAACAGATTCTAAAAACTTAAACGATTTGGAGATCATCAGTTTAAATGATTTTAAACTTTAACAGCATCTTAAAATTCGCTAACTATTTTTAGCAGTATCTTTACTAACGCTTGAAAAAAGAAATATATGTCACGTTGGATAATCACCTTTATTATATTCTCGGTTCTTATTTGCCTTTTGGAGTTTTATGCATTTCAGGCGCTAAAAACCATCACAAAAAATAAGATTATTCGTTGGATTTGGATTCTTTCTGCGGTAGCCATATATGCTTATTTTCTATATGTTTTATATGTTACGCCTAGAAGTGCTGGGCAAACCAATACCTTTCAATTAGCTGCTGGGTTTATGATAACCTTTTTAATTCCGAAGCTTTTGTTGGTTGTAATTATGTTTGGCGAAGATGTTTTTCGCATTTTTAGAAAGGGCTATTCTTGGGTTTCGCCAGGAGAAACAGCTGATTTTGAAAGTCGTCGTATTTTTATAGCTAAAATTGCCTTAGGTCTGGCTGCTATTCCATTTGCGGCATTTATTTATGGTATTTTTCAAGGTAGATATAATTATAAAGTTTTAAAGTATCAATTGATGTTTGATGATTTACCAGACGCTTTTGATGGGTTTAAAATCACTCAAATTTCTGATATTCATTCCGGAAGTTTTACTAATAAGGAAAAAGTTCAATATGGTGTGGATTTGATCAATCAACAAGAATCGGATTTAATGCTTTTTACAGGCGATTTGGTTAATAATAAGGCAGACGAAATGGATGGTTGGGTTGATATGTTTAAAACCTTGCATGCGCCTTATGGTAAATATTCCGTTTTAGGAAATCATGACTATGGTGATTATGTGGAATGGGATTCCCCTGAAGATAAAGTAAAAAACTTTCAGGCGGTAAAAGATGTACATCCAAAAATTGGTTTTGATTTGTTGTTGGACGAGCATCGTTATATTGAAAAAGATGGTCAAAGATTAGCCTTAATAGGTGTCGAAAACTGGGGAAGAGGTTTTAGTCAGAAGGGGAATTTAGAGAGAGCATCATCGCAAGTAGGTAAGGATGAATTTAAAATTTTGATGTCTCATGACCCGTCTCATTGGGAATATAAAGTAAAAGCGGATGATTTTCATTACCATTTAACCTTAAGTGGTCATACTCACGGCTTGCAAATGGGTATTGAAATTCCAGGATGGTTCCGATGGAGTCCGTCACAATATGTTTACAAACAATGGGCTGGATTGTATGAAGAGTTTGGACGCTATATTAACGTGAATCGTGGTTTTGGTTATCATGCATTTCCAGGTCGTGTAGGAATTTGGCCTGAAGTCACCGTTATTGAACTTAAAAAAGGAACGCAAACTGTTTAAATTTTAAAGCGAATACAGCTAGCTTAACACACTGTTAGTCAAAATATAAAAAAATTACGTAGGTTTGTAATAGCACGTTTGACTTAATTTAAAACTATATGTCAAAATTTGGGGAATTAATAGATGTGAATATTCCAGTCTTATTAGACTTTTTTACAGAATGGAATGACCAATCAACAGCTATGCACGCGGTTTTGCGAGATGTAGCAGCAGCACTTGGCGATAAAGCAAAAGTGATTAAAATTGATGTTGATAAAAACAAGGAATTAGCTGAAGCACTTCGTGTTAAAGGCTTGCCAACATTAATTATCTACAAAAATGGTGAAATGAAATGGCGACATAGTGGTGAGCAAGATGCGAACACACTTATTGGCATTATTCAGGAATATGTTTAAGTTTTTTTAAAGTGGAAGGGTTTCAAAACGAAAACCACGTTCCGAAAAGTATGCTAATACTTTGGGTAGCGCATACATTAAGTTTTTAGAGGCTTTTAAGCTATCGTGAAACACAATGATGCTTCCTGCCTTTGATGTGCTAGCAACATTTTGAAAACACGCATCAGGCAATGTTTTTGATTCCCAGTCAAATGATAATACACTCCAAGTAACAACAGTATACCCCATTTTTTTTAATGCTTTGCCTTGATTTGGTTTTATTTGACCATAAGGTGGTCTGAACAAGCGTGGTTTATTCAACTCTTGAATTTCTACAGCCGATTTTTCGAGTTCCGAATCAATAAACAATTGTGCTTTTTCAATATCGGAAAGGTAATTTGCTACTGATGTGCGCCAACCTTTTACATGTGTTTGTGAATGATTGCCAATTCGATGACCACCAATGAGAATATTTTGAAAAATATCCGGATGTTTTTGAATATTGTTACCAATACAAAAAAAGGTAGCTTTTGCGTCAAATTGTTTTAAGGTTTTCAGTACCCACTGGGTAATTTCTGGTGTTGGACCATCGTCAAAAGTGAGATATAAGACCTTTTTAGAAGTAGAAAACTCCCAAACATAGTCTGGGAGTAATTTTTTTATAAGCGCTGGTGTTTTAATAGGAATTATTCCCATGACAACTACTCTTCAGGTGCAATATTTAAAGTGTCTACTGGAAGCATATCAACATCAACGGGTTCTGGTGTTTCCTCAATTTGTGGTTCAATGTCTGGTGTTTCATCGCCATAAAAATGACTAAACAGATTTAAGAAATTAGAAAACGTTTTAGTTTCTGTTTGGGCAAATTCCTTGTCGTAAGTAATTACCACATCCACAATACTCTTGTAACGTTCAATGTCTGTGTAAATTTGCTCGAAAACATAGCGTTGTTGTTCTTCATCCAGTTTGCTATAATAGGTCAAGTTTTCTTGATATTTTTCAGCAACATCCATAAAGAGTTTGCGTGCTTTTTCTTGCGAGTCTACTTCATAATAGGCGCTAATGTACGGTTCTAAAAGCGTGTAGTAACCAAATTGGTCCACAGGCATATTCTCCATGGCGATATCAGCAATTTCTTCTGCTTTTTCTGGTTGCTCTTCGTTTATGAGCTGTTCCACTAATCGTGCTAAATTCCCACGATAGGTAATGGAGTTTTTGCGCGTTTCCACATCGTGATAAATTTCCGTACTTCCGCTATTTCCCCAATCCCAATTCTTAACTTTATTATACATTAAGTCGCTATCAACGCGACCCATGTCAAACGGGTTGGCTCGGTTAACAGGTGTTTTTATAGGAACCAATTGGTAGGTCATACCATTTAGTTGCAGATAATCTTTCATCCAAATATAATCGTCATTACCAAAGGCGCCTCCTGTAAAATAAATTGGTCGTTTCCAGTTGTTCGCATTGATAATATCCAACATGAGTAAACGGTTTTTATAAATGGCACCATCGGTTATCTTAATTTCTAAATAATCGACTATTTCATCTGCATTTTTCTCCTTTACAATACCGTACTTAAGGACGTTTTCCTTATTTACCGGAACCCGAATATTTTCAACAGGAAAGTAATTAGACTTCTGTAATTGCAAAGGATAGTAACTTGGATCTTCACCTTGCAATTCCATAATATACTTAAACTTCGTCTTCGGATTATCACTACTTATAAAATCCATAAAATCCTTAAGCATTAAGGTGTCTTTGTTGGATAATGGTATCTCACGTCCATTGGCATCTCTATAAGATGTTTTCTTCATAATGTAATCGCGCGTACCAGAACGGTATTGTTCATGGGTTAAATTGGAAGGAATAGGATCACTTTCATAAGCTTTGCGTTTCATTTGGTCTATATACCAATCCGTTTGGAATAGGCTGGTATTTACGACGCGAACATCAGTTCTATACCCTTCAATTTCTTGTGCATACCATAAGGCGAAAGTATCATTGTCTCCAATGGAGAATAGAATTCCATTTTCGGCGCAGGAATCTAAATACATTTTAGCCATGGCACGAGCTGTATATTTGTCTGATCGGTCATGATCATCCCAATTATTAGCAGCCAAAATACCTGGTACCAACACTAAACATAAAACAGTTATGGCTGGAGCTAATAGATTGGACTTGACTTTGGTTCTAATCATCTCAACCAATGCATAAACTCCAAAACCGATCCAAATAGCAAATACATAAAATGAGCCCACAACAGAATAATCGCGTTCACGAGGTTCAAACGGTCTTACATTGGTATATACTTGAATGGCTAATCCTGTAAATAAGAAAAATACCAACATGACCCAAAATAGCTTTTTATCTTTATTATAGAGAAAGAATAAACCAATTAATCCCAAGATGAGAGGTAAAAAGTAATAGGTATTTCGTGCTTTATTTTCATTTACATCAGTTGGTAAATCGGTTTGTGGCATACCTAAATGCCATTCATCAATAAAATTGATGCCACTTAACCAATTGCCATTAAAATCATCCAATTTTCCTTGGACATCATTTTGTCGTCCCACAAAATTCCACATAAAATAACGCCAATACATGTAGCCTAATTGGTATTCCAGCATGTAAGCCACATTACTTCCTAATGACGGTTTTTCAACATCAATAATTTGACCATTTTGTTTTAAAAAGGTGTGGTAATCTTCGTAATCTACCATACCGCTTGCAACTTTGTTTTTAAAATTATTGATAGCAGCACGAAGCTCATTTTCCATTTGGTATTCAGGTTTCAGATTAAAATCTAAATACCCAGAAAAAATCATATAGTTTTCAGCATTTTCACCACTCCACATACGTGGTAATATGGAGGCGTGTTTAGAATTGTAGTTCTGACGTGCTTTTTCCCAATCGTTTATTATAACATATTTACCCGTTTTTAGGTCTTTTTCGTAATTGGGTTTGTCATCTATATACGGTTCGTTTTCATCTAATCCAGAATACTGATCGGTAAATTGTGGTCCGTAAAACAAATGCGTTTCAGGATACTGTTCCAAATTATAATAGGCTAAAAGCTCACGTGCATCACTTGGGTCGTTTTCATTAATAACCACATCTGCATTAGCACGAATAGGTAACATAAGCCAAGATGAAAATCCAATAATAACGAATGTCACACAAAGTAGACCTGTGTTGAGGTGTTTGTAGTTTTTGTCGCGTGTATATTTTAATCCGAAATAAATTAAAGCAACTAATGCAATTCCTGCGAAAATGGTTCCCGAATTAAATGGTAACCCAATGGAGTTGACGAAGAATATTTCGGTAGCACTAAAAATACGTAGGATATTAGGTGCTAACAATTTAAATATGAATAGTAGAATAGCTACCGAAACCACATTGGCAATAATGAAGTTTTTGATGGTAACTGTCTTATAGTTTTTGAAATAGTAAATAAGTCCAATAGCTGGAATCGTTAATAAGCCCATAAAGTGCACACCAAAAGATAATCCAATGATAAACGCAATTAAAATTAACCAACGGTTTCCTCTTGGGTTATCCATATCGCGTTCCCAACGTAAAGCCAACCAAAATAAAACAGACATAATTAATGTCGCCATGGCGTATACTTCGGTTTCAACCGCATTAAACCAAAACGAATCTGTAAATGTAAAGGCTAAACTACCAACTAAAGCACTTCCTAAAATGGCAATTTTTTGGTTATTATTTAACGTTTCTGGTTCGCCAATTATCTTTCTTAATAAAAGTGTTATAGTAAAAAACATAAAAAGAATGGTAAACGCACTAGCTACCGCACTCATCATATTTAGCATAAATCCAACTTGTGAAGGCTCTAAAGCAAACATAGAAAAGAAAGCGCCAAACATTTGAAATAAAGGCGCTCCAGGTGGATGACCAACTTGCAATTTAGCTGAGGTTAAAATGTATTCACCTGCATCCCAGAAGCTTACTGTAGGCTCAACCGTTAAGCCAAACGTGATGAAGGCGACTAAAAAAGCGAACCATCCTAATATAGTATTCCACTTTTTAAAGCTAATATGTGTCATGTACTTGCAATTTTTAGATAAGGCGAATTTAACAATAAATATCAAATCCATCCTACTTTTAAGGAAACGTTAAGTATTTAGATATTATTTTATTCAAAAAATGCTTGCGCAAATAAATAATTGTTTTAAATTTGCATCCTCAATACGAGATTGGCCTATGGTGTAACTGGTAACACGTTGGTTTTTGGTACCAAAGAGTCTAGGTTCGAGACCTAGTGGGCCAACTAGTTAAAGAAAATCCTAATCATGAAAATGGTTGGGATTTTTTGATTTTAGTCTGTAATGGTTAATGCTCTTCTTTCTTTGAATAGAATTTAATTATAAGTTTTGCTGACGGTACAATAATAATTTTAACAAAAAGCCTCCAGTTTACTTGGAGGCTTTCATGGTTATAAAATATTTCAGTCATTATATTTTAAAAGTAACAACCGGTCGTTTGGCATGATTTACCAAATCTTCACTTATACTGCCATTGAAGAAATGGGCAATTCCTTGCCTGCCATGTGTGCTAATGCCAATTAAATCCGCACCTACAACATGTGAAAAGTTTAATATGCCTTT
Organism: Flavobacteriaceae bacterium; assembly: GCA_965655805.1. Lineage (GTDB taxonomy): Bacteria > Bacteroidota > Bacteroidia > Flavobacteriales > Flavobacteriaceae > Algorimicrobium. Next base: position 9,787 of record CBFHJN010000018.1, on the reverse strand, counting down.
TTCTACGCTTTCATCATTATATATGGAAATTGTATAATTTTCAAAATTATTTCCAGATATAAAATCCAAGATTCGGCCTTTGGCAACATCGGTCGTAACGAAGTTGTTAGCAGTATTAACAAACAATAAATGAATTTTCGCATCTAAAGCTTGTGCTAATTTTATAGCCTGTCTGTAAGTTTCTTTGTTATCATTTTTAAAGTCGGATGCAAATACGAAATGATTAATTTCAAAATTAACATGTTCATTTTTAATAACTAAAACTGGCACTTCAGCTGTTCTCACCACCTTTTCAGTATTGGAGCCAATAAACATTTCTTTAAATCCATTTGCACCATGGGATCCCATAACAATCAAATCTATAGCATGCTCTTTACATGTATTGGTAATGCCTGTAAATGTTTGATTGAAATCCACAGTTTCATGAACCGTTACCCCTTTTAAATAATCTTGGGACATGGTGGCTTCAAACTTTTGGTGCGCTAATTTCATAAAAAACATAGCTTCCGGTAGTTCACTGTATTGGCTTAATGCATCCACTTGATCTAGTGGAAGTTCTAACATGTGCAGTAAATATATTTCGCTATCATGCTTTTTTGCTAATTGTGCGGCTACTTTTAAAGCTTGTTCTGCTTCTTTTGAAAAATCAGTTGGAACTAGAATTTTTTTCATTGAATGTTTTTTTTAGTCGTTGGTTTCAATTCCTAAATTTAAGAATAAAAATTGATATTTCATTCATTATGGAATTCAATTAAATTATTGTATATTTGCAGCGTTGTAAGAAAAAGAATAAATGAGGGGACCTGAAGTCCCCTCTTTTTATACCAATTTTTTGTATCAAAGTATGTTAAGAAAAACAGTAGAAACACTTTTGAATGACGCCCTTGAAGAGCGAGAAGATTTATTTCTAATCGATTTTACCATGGGAGCAGATAATGCTATATCAGTAATAATTGATGGAGACCAAGGCGTAACAGTTGATGATTGCGTGTTTATCAGTCGTGCCATTGAGCATAATATTGATAGGGATGAACATGATTTTTCTTTGGAAGTGGCTTCTGGTGGTGCAACAGCACCTTTAGTACATGCTAGACAATACAAAAAAAATATTGGTAGAGATTTAGATTTACGAACAAATGAAGACCACGTAACGGGACAGCTAACAAACGCAACCGATACGCACATTACTTTAGAGTGGAAAGCTAGAGAGCCAAAACCCGTAGGTAAAGGAAAAGTAACAGTGGAGAAAAAGGCAGAAATAGCCTATCAAGATATTGTAGAAGCAAAAGTTATGATAAAATTTTAATTCAAAGAGAGATATGGAGAATCTTGCGTTAATTGACTCGTTTTCAGAGTTTAAAGACGATAAATTAATTGATCGTGTAACGTTAATGGCGATTTTAGAAGACGTTTTTAGAAACGCCCTTAAAAAGAAGTTTGGTGATGATGATAATTTTGATATTATTATTAATCCAGATAAAGGCGATTTAGAAATATGGAGAAATCGTATAGTGGTTGCAGATGGTGAAGTAGAGGAGCCAAATCAAGAAATTTCGTTATCTGAAGCTCGAAAAATTGAGCCAGATTTTGAAGTTGGTGAAGATGTTTCAGAAGAAGTAAAACTAATCGATTTAGGACGTCGCTCTATTTTAGCATTAAGACAAAATTTAATATCTAAAATTCACGAACACGATAACACAAATATCTATAAGCAATTTAAAGATTTAGTGGGTGAAATTTATACGGCTGAAGTGCATCACATTCGTCACAGAGCTGTTATTTTATTAGATGATGAAGGGAATGAGGTAATTCTTCCAAAAGAAAAACAAATTCCTTCAGATTTCTTTAGAAAAGGGGATAACGTTCGTGGTATAATTGAGAGTGTTGAGCTAAAAGGGAATAAGCCAGCTATTATCATGTCTAGAACAACTCCTGTATTTTTGGAGAAATTATTTGAGCAAGAAATACCAGAAGTATTTGATGGGTTAATTACCGTTAAAAACGTGGTACGTATTCCAGGTGAAAAAGCAAAAGTTGCGGTTGATTCTTATGATGATAGAATAGATCCAGTAGGTGCTTGTGTTGGTATGAAAGGTTCAAGAATTCACGGCATTGTTCGCGAATTAGGAAATGAAAATATTGATGTTATTAATTACACCAGTAATTTACCATTATACATTACAAGAGCCTTAAGTCCAGCACGTGTTACATCTATTAAAATTGATGAAGAAAACAAACGTGCCGAAGCTATTTTAAAACCAGAAGAGGTTAGTAAAGCAATTGGTCGTGGTGGTCACAACATTAGATTAGCAGGTCAATTAACGGGTTATGAAATTGATGTATTTAGAGAAGGTGCAGAAGAAGATGTTGAATTATCAGAATTTACAGATGAAATTGAACCTTGGATTATCAAAGAGTTTAGTAAAGTTGGTTTAGATACCGCTAAAAGTATCTTGGAACGTGATGTTCAAGATTTAGTGAAACGTACCGATTTAGAAGAAGAAACAATTATTGAAATAATTAGAATTCTTAAAGAAGAATTCGAAGATTAACATATATTAGGTTATATTAAAGGCGATTTATGGCTGAAACAATTAGATTAAATAAAGTATTACGCGAGCTGAATATTTCTTTAGATCGTGCTGTAGAATTTTTAGATTCTAAAGGCATTGATATAGAGAAGCGTCCAACAACAAAAATTTCTCAAGAAACTTTTGATGTGCTTTCAAATGAATTTCAAACAGATGCAAATAAAAAAATGGCATCTCAAGAAGTTAGTGAGGCCAAGCAAAAGGAAAAGGAGGCATTACGGATTCAGCGCGAGAAGGAAATTGAAGTTAAGGAAAAAGAGAAAGCAGAACGTGAAGCTAAAGCTGCAGAAGTGGTTAAGGCTAAATCGACACTTTCTGGTCCGAAACAAGTGGGTAAAATTGATTTAGATACCGACAATAAAAAAGCCGAGAAACCGAAGGAAGCAACACCAGTTGCTAAACCAGAAGTGAAAGCTGAAGTTGCGCCTAAAGCCGAAGAAAAATCCAAAGAGGTAGAAGCTAAGAAACCTGATGTTCAGGCAAAGAAAGAAGACACGCCATCTTCAAAACCTGCTGATAAATCAGAAGCGAAAACACCTAAAGCTGAAACGCCAAAAGCAAAAGAGTCTAAAAAAGACGAGCCTAAAGCAGAAGCGAAAAAAACAGAAACGCCAAATTCGGACGAAGCTGTTAATCCAGATGCCGATGTTGATGAGCGTTTAAAAACACAATATCAAAAACTTTCTGGGCCTAAAATTGCTGGTGAAAAAATTGATTTATCGCAATTTAAAAAGCCGAAGAAAAAAACGGATAATAAAACAGCATCCGACCCTAAAAAGAAACGTCGTCGTATTAGTAAAGCTGGTGCGCCAGGATCTACCGGAAGTGGCCCTTCCAGAGGAGGGAATGATCGCTTTAAAGGAAAGCCAGCAGCTGGAAAAGGCCGTCGAAATGTGGTTAAAGAGGAGCCTAGCGAGGAAGAAGTACAAAAACAAGTACGTGAAACTTTAGAGAAACTTCAAGGTAAATCTAGTAAAGGTAAAGGTGCTAAATATCGTCGTGACAAACGTGATCAGCATCGTGAACAAACTGAAAAAGATGCGCAAGCGGAAGCAGCAGATAGTAAAGTACTTAAAGTAACAGAATTCGTTACTGCAAGTGAGGTTGCTACTATGATGGATGTTTCGGTAACTCAAATTATTTCGGCATGTATGTCGTTAGGTATGATGGTTACTATGAATCAACGTTTAGATGCAGAAACCTTATCTATTGTTGCTGATGAGTTTGGGTATGAAGTAGAATTTGTAACCTCGGATATCGAAGATTCCATTGAAGTCGTTGAAGATAAGCCTGAAGATTTATTAGAACGTGCACCTATAGTTACGGTTATGGGTCACGTAGATCACGGTAAAACATCTTTATTGGATAATATCCGTCAGGAAAATGTTATTGCAGGAGAATCTGGTGGTATTACGCAGCATATTGGTGCTTATGGAGTTCAATTAGAAGGCGGTCAGAAAATTGCATTTTTAGATACACCTGGTCACGAAGCGTTTACCGCTATGCGTGCTCGTGGAGCGCAAGTTACAGATATTGCTATTATTGTAATTGCTGCAGACGATTCTATCATGCCGCAAACAAAAGAAGCTATATCTCATGCGCAAGCTGCAGGTGTACCAATTGTGTTTGCTATTAATAAAATTGATAAGCCAGGCGCAAATCCTGAAAAAGTAAAAGAAGGTCTAGCTCAAATGAACCTTTTAGTGGAAGATTGGGGTGGAAAAATCCAATCACAAGATATTTCTGCTAAATCAGGACTTGGGGTTAAAGAATTATTAGAAAAAGTATTGCTAGAAGCTGAATTATTAGAGTTGAAAGCAAACCCGAATAAACGTGCCGTGGGAACTGTTGTTGAAGCTTTCCTTGATAAAGGTCGAGGATATGTTTCCACTATTTTAGTACAAGCTGGAACCTTAAAAATAGGAGACTATGTATTAGCTGGTAAAAATAGTGGTAAGGTAAAAGCCATGCATGACGAACGTGGAAACGAAGTCAAAGAAGCAGGTCCATCAACGCCAGTTTCTATACTAGGTTTAGATGGAGCACCACAAGCAGGTGATAAATTCAATGTCTTTGAAGACGAACGTGAAGCGAAACAAATTGCAACCAAACGTACACAATTACAACGTGAACAATCGGTTAGAACGCAGCGTCATATTACATTAGATGAAATTGGAAGACGTATTGCATTAGGAGATTTCCAAGAGTTAAATATCATATTGAAAGGTGATGTGGATGGTTCTGTGGAAGCCTTAACGGATTCATTCCAGAAACTATCAACTGAAGAAATTCAAGTTAATATTATTCATAAAGGTGTCGGACCAATTACTGAAAGTGATGTGTTATTGGCATCGGCATCAGATGCAGTTATTATTGGATTTAATGTTCGCCCTATGGGTAATGCCAGAAGCATTGCAGACAAGGAAGAAATTGATATTCGTATGTACTCCATTATTTACGACGCAATTAATGATCTTAAGGACGCTATGGAAGGTATGTTATCTCCAGAGCTTAAAGAGGAAATTACAGGTACTGCAGAAGTTAGAGAAATCTTTAAAGTATCTAAAGTTGGAAGTATTGCAGGTTGTATGGTTTTGACTGGTAAAATCTTTAGAAGTTCTAATATTCGTTTAATTCGTGATGGTGTGGTTGTTTATACAGGTGAATTAGCATCATTAAAACGATTTAAAGATGATGTTAAAGAAGTTGCTAAAGGTTACGATTGTGGTATGCAAATTAAAAACTATAACGATCTTAAAGAAGGCGATGTCATTGAAGCCTACCATGAAGTGGAAGTTAAAAAGAAGTTGAAATAAATTTCTTTTTATATGTAAAATGTTTGGATTAGTTGAAAATTAATCTAAATTTGAACCCCAAATCTAACTTAAAATTAACCTAACCTATGAAAAAACCAATTACCGCTTTTGGCTTGATATTATTTTTTTTAATGTCTAGCATACACGTATCTGCCCAAGATGATTATTTGGGTGATATAAAAATAACTGCTATTAATTTTGACCAACGCAATTGGATGCCATGTGAAGGGCAATTATTATCTATTTCAGAAAATACTGCGCTTTTTTCTTTAATTGGTACAATTTACGGTGGCAATGGTGTCACTAATTTTGCGTTACCAGATTTAAGAGGTCGTGTGCCAATAGGCATCGGCACAGGTCCTGGTCAGCCTACGATTACTCAAGGTGTGCAAGGCGGATCCTCAACAAATTATATTACTACTACTAACTTGCCTGCGCATTCACATCAAGTGTATGGTGTTTTGGAGGACGGTAACTCGGCATCTCCAACTAATAGTTTTCCAGCTGGAACTAAAATATTGGATAAAGAGTACGCTACTACGGGAACCCTTACTTCTATGAATTCAGGTATGCTTTCCAATACGGGAGGCAATCAACCAATTAATAACATGCAGCCTTATTTAGGTGTGCGCTATGTTATTTGTGTGGCTGGTATTTATCCCCAAAGACCATAATTAAAAAATAACCCCTTATTAAACTTAACCGAAATGAAAAAAAATTACACGTTATTCGTATGTATATTACTATCCTTTGTTGGATATTCTCAAATAACCTTCAATGGTTGTCATCCATTATTTGAAAATCAAAACTTTACATTTATTCAAGTAGGAACAGATGCCACAGGACGTCATATTTATGAAACAACACCTATTGTTGGCGATCAAAATTGTGGTGGTTTGGGTGTCTGCGAATTTAGATTATCTTGGAGCAACGCAAGCAATCAATGGGAGTTTATAGCAGACTCTGGAAATGGTGATTTTTCAAATCCATTTGTTATATTTACTAACACAGAGGCATCCACGCCTAATCCGCCGAGCCTTATTTTAGGAACATGGATGGAAAACATAGCATTGACAAGTAGCGCCTGTGGCGGAAATTTATCGACATCTAATGCAGTTCTAACGGGAGATGTTCAAGATACTACGCTGTCAACGGATTCCAATTTTGAAGTGTTGAGTAATATTAAGTTAGTTCCAAATCCTGCCAATACGTATGTAAGCATTTCCAACCCTAATAATCAGCCAATAGACATTGAACTTTATAGCATAAGTGGTAAACTTATTTTAAAGCAAAACAACGTTAATAATCCCATAAATATAAGCACACTATATAGTGGTGTTTATGTAATACAAATTAAAACTGGAAACAATCAGGTGATTAAGAAGTTAATTGTTAACTAACCACACACATTAAAAAAAGAGAGCCATTGGCTCTCTTTTTGATTTAAGGATATTACTCTTTTTTGTCCTTCTTTTTAGGTCTAAAGCGAAACGCATCACCAAATTCCTTCTTGATTTTAACCAAAGCTCTATCAGCTTCAAGTCGGCTTCTAAAATTACCAACCCAAACTTTATAGTTAGGTGTTTCATAAACTAAAAGAGAAGGAATTTTATTAAAAGCATCTTCAAACTTGGTCATAGCCTTTTCGGCACCAGTTCGGTCTCCCGAAAAAATTTGAATTTTATAGCGGTCGGAGTCACTATCCGACACATTCATTTCTTTTTTTAAAGCTAATAATGTATCTAATTCAGGTGCTTGATTAATGGTTACCGTTCCTTGTTGAGCAAAACATAAATTAACGTAAAGCGCAGTACTTATGGTTAAAATAGCTGTGGTGTATTTTTTTGATAAAGTCATCTTCAATGGTGTTTAGTGCAAATGTATAAGATTATGAATTAAAAGTACTTCTTTTTATGATTATGAATTCTATTCAGTTGTAAATTATCAATGCTTCTGTGTTTTGACAAAAAATTTCAATTCGCTAATATTTAAAGCGTTATAGTTGTTTATTTTGTTTCCTGATTTTTAGGTTTAAAACGGAAGGCATCATTGAATTCTTTTTTGATTTCCATCAAAGCGCGATCTACTTCCAATCGACTTCTAAAGTTGCCAACCCATACTTTATAATTTGGTGGTTCATATACATCAATAATTTTCCAAGTTGTGAAATGCTGATTGTAACGTGTTATTGCTGTATTAGCACCTGTTCGATCTCCGGAAAAAATTTGAATTTTATAGCGATCAGAATCCTCATCCGAAACATTCATTTCGGTCTTTAAAGCTAATAAAGTTTCTAATTCCGCTGCCTGATTGATAGTAATTGTACCTTGTTGGGCATAAAATAAATTTACGACAAACATCAAGCTTAATGGTATTAGGTGTGTGGAAAATCTTTTCAATAAATTCATTTTCAATAGTATTTGGTGTAAATGCAAAAGAACAAAACGAAACTGGCCTTGGGTTTATTATTTAGAATTTCTCTAAATTAGCAATTAACAGTTCTGTAACATTTCTAAAATCGACTTTAAATGTTACTTTTGCGAGAGATTTTATTATTGTATTTTTTTTCTTTTGTTAATTGAAAAAATCATACCAAAGTTTAGAAGTTAATTCAACCAATAATATGAAACAGGTGAATCACCGAAAATTAGGCAAGAACATTTTACGTTTAAGTTTAGTTATTTTATTAGCATTTTCAACATCACTTTCAGCTCAAGAAGGTGATCCAGCAAACGGTAAATCCTTATTTAATGCCAACTGTGCTGCTTGTCATAAACTAGACAAGAAGATGACAGGTCCTGCATTACGAAATGTAGAGCAACGTTTGGCAGACGATGAAGGCCTAGACCAGGAATGGTTGCATGCATGGATTCGTAATAGTTCAGCTATGGTCAAGTCTGGTGATGCCTATGCTAACAAAATATTTAATGAGTTTGGAGGTGCGGCAATGACTGCTTTTCCACAGTTATCAGATCAAGATTTAGATGATATTTTAGCATATACCGCTGAAGAAGCTCCTGCTGCACCAGTTGGAGTTCAAGCTGTGACAGTTGAAGGCGGTGGGTCTAGTGATTCCGGTATGTCTAATGAAATTATTTTGGGTGCTTTAGTGGTGCTATTTGTGTTATTAGCCATGGCGCTCTATTTGGTAAGGCAAACCTTAACACGCTTTGCTGATGCGAAAGGTGTTGATGTATCTACAACTAAAAGTACACCAATTTGGAAGGCCTTTATTCAAAATCAGTTTTTAGTATTGGTTTCTGTTATTATTTTATTGCTTGCCAGTGGTTATTTTGTTTATGGTTATTTTATGCAAGTAGGCGTTGATCAAGGTTATCAGCCGGTTCAACCAATTCATTATTCTCATAAAATTCACGCAGGCGATAACGGTATTGATTGTAAATATTGTCACTCATCGGCACGTGTTAGTAAGCATTCAGGAATTCCTTCGTTAAATGTTTGTATGAATTGTCATAAGTCTATTTATGAAGTTGCTCCAGAAACAGCAACGGCTGAATACAGTAAAGAATTCTACGATGGTGAAATTAAAAAACTTTATGCTGCTGTAGGATGGGATGATGCTGAACAGAAATATACAGGGGAAACTCAACCTGTAAAATGGATACGCATCCACAACCTACCAGATTTTGCTTACTTTAATCACTCACAACACGTTTCGGTTGCAGGTATTGAATGTCAAACATGTCATGGTCCAGTTGAGGAAATGGAAATTATGTATCAGCATGCGCCACTTACAATGGGCTGGTGTATTAACTGTCACAGAGAAACAAACGTTAAAGTAGAAGACAATGCATACTATGCCAAAATACATGAAGAGTTGTCTAAAAAGTATGGCGTTGATAAGTTAACAGCTGCTCAAATGGGGGGTCTGGAATGTGGTAAGTGTCATTACTAAATAAGATATTGTAGTCTTCCACCTGGGTGGAAATCTCTTGAAAAGGGATTTAAAACTTGAAATTAATTAATAAGAAGTAATTCAATTATATAATATGTCATCAAACAAGAAATACTGGAAAAGTGTTGAAGAGCTAAACGAAAATAGCTCAATTGTTGAGACGCTAAAACAAAACGAATTTGTTGAAGAAATTCCTACAGATGAATTTTTAGGTAATAAAGAATCATTAGAGACTTCCAAAACAACACGTCGTGATTTCTTAAAATATGTTGGTTTTAGTACAGCTGCTGCATCTCTTGCAGCCTGTGAAGGGCCAGTTATTAAGTCAATACCATACGTTGTGCAGCCAGAAGAGATTACTCCTGGTGTTGCTAATTACTATGCAACAACAATTGCTGATGGTTATGACTATGCGTCTGTTTTAGTAAAAACTCGTGAAGGTCGTCCAATTAAAATTGAAAATA
>CBFHJN010000017.1:0-23093 GCA_965655805.1 Flavobacteriaceae bacterium | reverse complement strand
AACCTTCAAAACGCCTGCCTAAATTTTCATGGACCAAGCCAATATAATTTAGCTGCAAACTGCCATGTGAATCACTAAAATGCTTCCATGCATCTGTGTTATTCAAAATGTTTCCAACGGCACATTGCTTATTACATTCTGGAATTAATGTGTCATCATGAAATGCTTTGTAGAGTTTTACAATAGCTTGTTCAAATCTGTACGTTGTTTCCATGGACTATGACTTTAATATGTGTACCTAAAAGATACAAAAAAACGATGTATTCGGTTTGTGATTATTTTGCATTTTATTAAAAGACATATTTTTTCTGATATGTTATGCTCACAATTTTCGACTATTCCGATGTAATAATGCTATTAAGTAAGTAAATAATCATCTTAAATGTTTGAGGAAGCATTATAGCTAGTTGATTATTAAGGAAGAAAGTCGCTTGTAAAAAGGTGGCTTTTTTTATTTTATACGTTTCCGCATCATAAATAAAAACAATAGAATGATTATAATTATACCAATTAACCAAAATACTGTTGGATTAGTTGAATTTATATCAATTGGTGATGTATTACCAATTAAAACAAGTCCAGCCCAATATTCTGGATTTATGGTTCGTCCTTTTGCTGTTTTTAAATAATCTAATTTTGCTAACTGAAGGGCTTCATCTTTGGCCAAGCCGCTTTTTAAATACCCATAAAAGTTTTCAATAATTTTAGCGCTTGATTGTTCATCAATCTTCCATAAACTGGTTAGCATGCTTTCGCTTCCAGCGTAATTAAAAGCATGCGCTAACGAAATCATACCTTCACCAGATTGATAGGTAGGTTTGCCAGTTTCACAGGCTGTTAAAATGGCTAAATTAGATGATAGATTGGTATTGTAAATTTCATAGGTGTACAAATAATTATCATCTGAAATTGTAGAATCCAAGGATTTGGCAAAAACCAATCGTGATAATTCAGGCGAAATATTATTGGATTCAGCATGTGTACCAATGTGTATAATTTTGTGCTCTTTGGCGCTATTTTTAAAAACAGGCTCGGTGGATTTTTCATTTAAAAAAGACTCACCATTAAAAAGTTGTGAAGACCATTCCGCCAAATCTTTGGTAAAAGGTTGTGGTAGTAATTTTAAATAGGTTTTATCTATCGATAAAGAATCTGAAATGGATATTTTATAGTCGTTTTTCATTTGATCGCTAAATTCTGGAGCAAATGCCACAAAATTATTGCTGTAATGCAATTTTTGAGGATTCTCATTTAGTAAATAGAGGCTGTAGTTATAGGAAATGATGTATTTTGAAAGTAAACAGGATGTTGCCAAATCACTAAAACTAGAAATTGGAGTTGGTGTTAGTGTTTCAAAACTTAAATTAAATAATTCTTGATCTGGAATGATGATGATTTTTTTGGTTGTGATATCATTTTCTAAAGGTTTCCATAACTGATTGTAGAGTTTATTTAATGTTTTTTTTGCATTTTCAGAATCAAAAATAGATTGTGTTAGCTGCTCAATTTGATAGCTTAATTGGTTTGTATCTAATTTATGAAATGTGCTTGTCTTACTATTACAAACAAATGCATAAAGATCATCATCAACAAATAAATAGCGCACAACAGTTGTGTTTTTAGGAATACTATTTTTCAGGCCATCTAACGATTTTTCAATCGTAGCGTACCGCATTTTGTAATATTTTGGATAATCTGTTTTTAACGAATCTAAAAAAGTATTCCACGTATTTGAAGCTTGGATAAATGTGTTTATAGTTTCTTCGTTTTCAGCCTGTAAAGCTGTTGTAATATTTCTCTTTAATTTCTGTTCTCTCGCTAAAACTTTACTTGGAATGTCTGAAAATTCTATCTGTTCTCTAATGTTTAATCGTGAACGAATCCTGCTATACATACCTGCTTCATGCGAAACAACTAGACTTTCTATATATTCCAAGTTGTTGGTAAGGTGATATAAATCCAACCGGATTTGTTTAGCAAGATTAAATAATTCGGTGTTCGTATGAATTAAGTAACTTAAATCGCTATGCGATTTTATGACTGTTTTACGTTGATCTAATATGGCAATTCCGACTTCTACTTGTTGGAGTAAATCTAACAGAAAAGATTCTGTTTTATTAGGTTCCAATTCATATTTAGATTTACAATTAATTGTAATAGCACGTGGTTTTTCAAACTGTAAAACAATGGAGTTCGAAATTTTATTTTTATGAGTTTCTGTTTCAATTTTGAGATTTAAGGCTTCTGAACTAATGTTCTTTGCTTCTTCAAATTTATTTAAATGATAATAGGTTTCTGCCAGATTGGTTGTGCTATGAAAATCTTGTAAAGAATTTTTAAAGCCAGTCTTTTTCGTGTAACCATATACTTCTTTAGCAATAGCTAGAGCTTGTTCATCTTTACCTTGTTTGGCAAAAAAGACTGCCATTTTTCCAAGCTCTATAAGTGTTTCTTTTGAAAACGTATTGCCTGTAACTTGTTTATTAATTTGATAGCCCAAATTGTAATATTTGATGGCATTTTTAACATCGCCTAATTTATCATAAACAGATGCTCTTGTTATATAGGCAACTCCTTTCCAATATAATTGTCCATTTACACCGTTCTCAATTGAATCAATGGCTTCATCTAATAATTGTGCAGAGGCTTCTAGATCCTGATTATTAATTTTGGCTTGCGCTAAAATTATTTTGGATATGATAACATTAGAATCGGACGCATCAAACAATTTTCTTTTAATAGAATATGAGTAATTAATGAGTTCTTCAGCTTTTTGAAACTCACCTATTTCAGCATAAAAAACACCTAAATTATCAATGGCTGCTAGTTGAGATTTTTTGGCATTAACTTTCCGTACTTCGTCTATAGAGTTATCTAGAAAGCTTTGGTAATTTTTTATGGCATTTTCAGTAAACGAAATAGCTTCATAATTCTTACCAATGGCTTGCGATACAATAGCTAAATTTGCTTTTAAAAGTGCAGGTCTGTAATATTCATTCATAAAATCATTTCCTTTTGGCGACTTATTTAGTGCATCCAATGATTTTTCCATATAATACTTGGTGCTGTCCATCTGGGATTGTGACCAATTAACAATACCCAAGGTATTATAGGTTCTTTGCAATGACACATAGTCTAACGTATCTGCTTTACGCAAGGCTTTTAAAGTTTTGGTAAAGTGTGATTTTGCTAAAGGATAATTTGAGGATTGCAAAGCATAATACCCCAAATCATATTCTAATTCTGCTAATAAAACATCTTTTTTGGTGTTTACACGTTTTAGAAATGGATAAGCTTCTAATGCAATGTTATAAGCTTTTTTTAAATTGTCTGTTTGATGATAAATACCTGCAAGACCTATTTTTGCCAACACTGAAATATTTGGATTATTGTACTCTAATAATTCATTGGTAAAATGTTTAGTTCTCTCTAAAGCAAGATTATTATCATTATTTGCAAGGGTTTTACTACCAACTAAATCGTAATAATTTATTAAGGAATCGTACTGTTTTACTGACTTGAAATAGGCAATTTGTTTATGGAGTTCTGCTTGCGCTTTTAGTAATGAATCGGCATTGATTAGTTTTTGAATATATTTTACGCCTTTTTTAGAATCATTTTGCGAGAATGTATTTTGCGGTGCTAGCACAAATAGCATAATGGCAAAAACAAAGCTATTAATTAATGATTTCATAGACGTTAGATTGGTTAATCTTCTAATTCAGAAAGTATGTCTTTGCTATTGGGTACTGTACTTAAATTAAGGTTTGTTTTAGCAAGTTCTAAATCTTCCGTATTTAAATATGCTAATCCCAAATAATAATAGGCATCGTTTTTAAATGTAATTTCATTTAATTGAATTACTTTTTTCAAAAATGGAATAGCTTCCTGTTCTTGGCCTTCAGCCAAATAAGCTGAACCCAAAAAATAATTAAGCGTATCATTTTCAGGTTTGTTTTTAAGAAGCATTTCCCATTTAGAAATAGCTGTTTTATAATCTTCCCGTTTGTAGTTTACCATGGCATCATAAAACTCAAAATTATCGGATGAACTCATGGTTGTTGGTAATCCTGGATCTGGTGTATAATGTTTAGCATAGATTTTTTCAGCTGAAGAGTCGTTAAAAAACCATATACTGCCTAGTGCTAAAATCACGGCTGCAGCTACAGCTATTTTTCGGAAATCAAAAAATCGTGTCTTTTTATCTTCCGTTTTAGAATTTGTTTTATTAGGAATAGTTTCATGAAATTCGTCGAGCTGTTCTTTTAAAGTTTGTTTTTCAATACCTAATAACATGATTTTTATATCGTCAACCTGATTTTTAAAATCGGGATTGTTTTTAAGTTTGTCTTCAAAAGCTGATAATTCCAAATCCGTTAATTTATGGTTTATATAACGTTCTATCAGCTCCAAGGTTTCTTGGGTTATGTTATTTGTAGGTTCCATGTTATTATTCATTTTTTAGGACTAATGCTCGTAACTTTTGCATGCATCTGTATTTTTTGTTTCTGGTAGATGCAGTGTCCAATTGCAATTCTTCTGCAATTGTGTCCATCGACTTTTTTTCAAAATAAAATTTCATTAATAAAGATTTGCAAGACGAACCTAAATGTTTGAACACTTGCATGACATCTTGTAATCGGTTTTCTTTTAAAATGTCATCATCATTATTTTCTGAACCTGAATCTGAAATATTAAAATTGTTTAATGTTGATGAAACAACCGTTTTTTTATATTCTTTAGACCGTAAAAAATCCATCCATTTATTTTTGGCAATGGTATATAAATACCCAATTAGAGCAGTTTCGCTTTGCGGTTGAAATTTATCCTGTTTTACATTTTGCCAAACCGTTAAAAAAGCCTCTTGGTAAATATCTTTGGCGTGATCTATAGTGCCACTATTCTTTAAAATCAGAATTTCAATTTTCTTGTAATTAGTTTGATATAATTCTTTTAAAACGCGCGCATCATTGATTTTTATAGCCTCAACAAGTTGGTTGCTAGTGGTTAAGTTATTATGAGCTATTTTTAAATTTCGCATAGTGATACTAAATATATGCGAAAGATTTCAGTATTCAAATCAAATCTTATAAACTGTTTGATATGTCGATAAACAGTTTAAAATCTGTTAATTATCGGAATTGCTTAATAACCTTATCGAGATGTTTCTGGGTTTTATGTCTAGCACAAACTGTATTTTTATACTTGATATTTGGTTGCATCTGTTTTATCTACCATTACGGTTTTAAACCAATTTTATGCTCACACTTAACTTTTTTTTCGATGTAGCTATAAATTATATAAAGCTATTAATTATGAAACAAATATTATTTTTTATGACATGTTTTGGTGTCACATTAACTGCCCTGGCGCAAAACGAATTTACAGGAAATGGTGATGGTTATTCTTGGGAAGATGATAACAACTGGAGTTATGGGTCAGTTCCTTACGATGGCGAAGATATTTTAATAAGTGGATTTGCCATTGGTTTTTATGGTTCGCCATATACGTATGGGAGTTTGGACTTAAGAAATGGGGCAAATTTGTTTGTTGAAGGTGAACTGAATCTGTATGGTGATTTAATAGTTGACCCTACAGCAATCATTTCCATAACTGTAACAGACCTTACTGATTTTTCAAAAGTTATCGTTGGCGGTAATTATTTTTTCGCAGGAGAAGCGGATGTACTCTTTTCATTTTATGTGCCTCAAATAGGAAATAGTTTTCAGCTAATTCAAGGGAGTTTTGGGAGTTGTAATACTCCAACAACTGATATCATTCCAGAAAATCAATCTGGAGGCGGATATCAAACTTATCTGGCCGTTCAATGTGAATCAGAAGGTATTTTATTTACGGTAACCGATATCAATTATACAACAGCCATTTCTTGGGATGGCGAAGCTGGCGATAATCAGTGGGGTACGGCTGCTAATTGGGATTCAAATGGTGTACCGACACTAAGTGATCGTGTTATAATTAATTTGTCTTCGGGTGCCACTGTTTATACTAGTGAAACAGGTACAGCTAATGCCTATTTAATTCATGTTGGTGATAATAACAATTTGGTTGTTAATGGTGATTTAGATATGTTTTCAAGTATTGGTGTAAATGCTGCTGGAAGTCTAAACTGGAAAGGGGGAACGCTTTCTAGAACGGATGTAAATGTGCAGTCGTTTATTATGAATAGAGGATCTTTGCTGGTTGATGGACCTGCAAATAAGGCTTTAGAAAACGGATTTAAAATTTATAGCCAAGGGAATGACGCGTCATTTGTTATTACCGAAAAAGGATTTGATATAAATGATGGTGAAGTTTCTATTTATAATGGTGATTTACTTATTGATGGTGACGATATTACTATTGGTTATTCAAGTGGCAGTCAACATGCCTTACGTATGTGGAATAATACCGCATTAATTAAAACGTCCGGAAGTGGCACATCATCCATAAACTTGACTAATTTTATAACGTTTTCAAGTGCTCATGTTATTTGTGAAGCAGGAACATTGCCTTCGGTGAAAACTTAACAAACTATGGTAGTTTGTCTGGTACAGGCAGCTTTCAATTGCCCGACACGCATGTTGAAGTTGGTCAAATTTCGCCAGGAAATTCACCTGGAATACTTACTATAGTTGGAAACTTAACAACTAGTGCTCCAGCTACTCTTAATATTGAAATTGATGGTCCAACTGTAGGTACAGAATATGATAAACTAGTGGTTCAGAATAAGGCGAACATAGATGGCAATATTAATGTTGTTTTAGGCTATTTGCCTCCTAATGATGCAGTGTTTGAAATCGTTTCTGCAGAAACCTTAACGACCACAAATTTACCTGCAACTATTGAAGCGGAGTTTGGTGGTAATGTTATGGTTTTTTCAGTAGAAACTCAAGAAAACGCTATTTATTTAGTAGGGCCTGGTGGAACATTACATGCGAATACAATATCTAATTCAGAAATAATTAGTGTTTACCCAAACCCAACACAAAACCAAATTACCTTAAAAAATTCAGGTAATTCGCCTTTAATTTCGGCCACAGTCATGGATAACCATGGGCGAATACTTAAACTCATTAATTTAGATAATATGACCGAAGGTAAAACGATTTCCTTGGAAAATTACGCTGACGGAAATTACTTTTTAAAAATAAAAGGAATGCATGGAATTATTACCAAACAGATTGTAAAACAATAGTTAAGAAGATAAATCTCATTTCGATTTTTTAGTTCGTTTTTTAGTTAATTATTAAGGGGAAAAGCCATCAATTAAATTTGATGGCTTTTTGTTGCTCAAAAAAACTCCGTTAATCCTATTTCGTATCAGAACTTCTTATCGTATTTTTGTGCTATGAGTAAAGCGTTAACAAAACAAGAGCTCCATAATTTAGCCATGAATCATGTGGGTAAAGATTTGGAGCAACGTGGCTTTGAGTTCATAGCCATAAATAGCACACTAAAAAGACATCCGCAATTTGTGTGTATTGACAAAAATAGTCAGTACTTTTTTGTCATAGTCAAAGCGGTTATCTTACCAGATAACCCGAATAATTATGATATGGTATGGATGGAAACCTTTAAAAAACATGCAGCCGATAAAGATGCCAAAGTGCTTTATGCAGGCGTTGGTTTAGGTAATCCTAATGGCGAAGATTTACCAATATATTTAAACGAAGAATACCTCATTGAATACAACGGGATTCAGGTTATTGAAACAAACTTAAATTAAAGTGTCATTGCGAGGACGTAGGACTCGGCAATCTCTTTAATGGTATAATTGAATTATTATGAAACAACTAACATATTTAGTACTCGTTTTCTTAATTATTTCCTGTAAGCAAGAACCAAAAAACACCAAAATATCAGGTTCGGTTTTTGGAACGTCCTATTCGGTTATTTATGATTCGGATAGCAATTATCAAAAGCAGTTTGATAGTCTGTTTACCGTTATCAATCATTCCATGTCAACGTACATATCAAATTCTGATATTTCTAAACTAAATAGAAATGAATTGGTTGCCGTTGATGAACATTTTCTAAATGTTTTTAATGAATCCAAACACATTCATAAAGAAACGAAAGGCGCTTTCGACCCGACTATTGGAGCGGTTGTAAATGCTTGGGATTTTGGGCCAGAAGGTAAAATTATGGCTTTAGATAGTCTGAAAATTGATAGCCTCATGCAAGGTGTTGGTTTCAATAAAATATCGCTTCAAAATAACAGAATTACGAAGCCGGAAACCACTTTTATCGATTTCAATGCCATTGCCAAAGGTTATGGTGTAGATGTAATTGGCTTGTTTTTAGAAAGTAAAAACATTACAAATTATCTAGTTGAAATTGGTGGCGAAATTCGCACACGAGGTAAGAATATAGAAAAAAACAGCGACTGGAAAGTAGGTGTTGAAATGCCACATTTTGATGGCGAGCAATCTATTTTAAAAGCCATTAGTTTGCATAATGAAGCCATGGCAACATCTGGAACCTACCGTAAATTTAAGATTGATGAAAATGGCGATAAATATTCACATATTATAGATACTGATACAGGTTACCCAAGTAAAACAAACTTATTGAGTATTTCAGTTCTGGCAACAAATTGCATGACAGCTGATGCTTATGCAACTGCTTTTAAGGCTATGGGAATTGAAAAAACAACGGAATTTTTAAAAACACATCTGAATTAAAAGTGTTTTTAATTTTTGAGAACGACCTCAATGAATTCGAAACAGTTTCTTTAAATGGGTTTCCCGAATAGCTTTATTACAGAAATGGTATACTAATTTTAAGCTCAAAAAGCATTAACTAGTAATAAAAACCAGCCAACAACTAAAAGTAAGCCTCCAATGGGTGTGATTGGTCCTAAAAATCGAAATTTCTTTCCTCTAGCGTTTGATAGAACGAGTCCATAAATACTAAAGGAGAATAATATAATCCCTATGGTGAAAAACCAGTAGGTAATAGTTGTTACATTGTAAGAGCTAAAACCTAGGGCCAATAATACAATGGCATGATACATTTGGTATTTCACGCCAACTTCAAAACTCTGTAATTGCTCTGTAGATAATATTTTCTTTAAAGCATGTGCGCCAAAAGCGCCAAAAATTACGGATAACATCCCAAAAACAGCAGCTGTCGCAATTATAATTTGATGTGTCATTATTGTTTTTATTTATATACCACTGGAATAATCTCACCGTTTGCTAAACAAAATTTTTCGACATCTGAAGTAGAAAGTTTATTGGAGTAATCCACTTCCTCAACTCTAAACCCAATATCTCGTAGTTTCTCAAAATAATCCAGACCATAAATGCGTACATGATCATATTGCCCAAAAATGGCAGCACGCTCTTTTTTGTCGGTTATGCTATCATCCTCAAACGTCGTTTCCCTATTAAAATCCTGCGGAATTTGAAAAATGCCATAACCACCCGGTTTCATAACTCTGTATAATTCCTGCATGGCTTTGGTGTCATCTGGAATATGCTCTAAAACATGATTGCACAAAATAATATCATAGCTATTATCTTCAAAAGGTAAATTACAAATATCAGCTTTGACATCCGCAATTGGCGATTCTAAATCGGTAGTGGTATAGTTTAGGTTTTTAAGATTTCGAAAACGTTTTAAAAAACATTGTTCTGGTGCAAAGTGCAAGACGCTTTTTTCGGCGGTAAAAAAATCGGTTTCATTTTGTAAATACAGCCATAATAACCGATGACGTTCTAATGAAAGGGTAGAAGGTGAAAGTACATTATTACGTTGATTGCCATATCCATACGGTAAAAACGATTTAAAACTTTTGCCATCAATTGGATCTTTATAGGTGTCACCTTTCATGAGAAAAGCCAATATAGGACGTGCCACATAACCTAACCTAATTAGGATTGGTCTAGGAATGGTGTTTAGGATTGTTTTGAATATTTTTTTCATTTTTAAAGGTCCAAAGCCTTCTGTCTAAACGCATCCTCTTCGTCAGAAACAATGCCTAAAGCATCATACACATAAGCAAACGTAGAAAGCAATTCAGGTTTGCCATCAACTATAGCCACATCATGTTCAAAATGTGCCGATGGTTTATTATCTAAAGTAGTAATAGTCCAGCCATCACGATGTTGTTTAATTCTATGTGTTCCCATATTAATCATAGGTTCAATAGCAACCACTTGGCCTTCCACAAACTTTTTGCCACGACCACGTTTTCCGTAATTTGGCATTTCCGGATCTTCATGCATTTTACGACCTATACCATGGCCTACAAGTTCTCTTACAACACCGTAACCTCTATCTTCACAGTATTTCTGAATAGCATAACCCACATCTCCAACACGATTACCCACTTTAAACTCCCGAATTCCCTCATATAACGATTGTTTGGTAACATCTAGAAGCGTTTGGGTTTCAGGCGCAATGTCGCCTACGGCAAATGTATAGGCATGATCACCATAAAAATTGTTTTTTATAGCACCACAGTCTATGGAAATAATATCGCCTTCGCGTAAAGGTTCATTGGTGGGAAAGCCATGTACGACTTGCGAATTTGGACTCATGCACAGGGTGTTTGGAAAATCATATAGACCTAAAAAACCAGGTATGGCTCCTTGTTCATGAATAAAATCTTCAGCTAATTTATCTAACTGCAAAGTGGTAACACCAGGCTTAACCTCTTTAGCAAGCATTCCTAAAGTTTTAGACACTATTAAGGCACTTTCACGCATTAATTCTATCTCTTCTTTTGTTTTTACTACAATCATAATTTTAAAATATGCGCAAAGATACTTAAATTAAACAAGCTACATAATCTTTGGGATTATGACTTTTGACAGGTTTTAGTTCGTTCTTTTTTAAGACCTTTGTAACTCAAAATTGTAACTCATGTATAAATCAGTTTCGGCAGAAGAAGCCGTAAAAATCGTAAAATCTAATAGTAAAATATATATTCAAGCAGCTGCAGCCGCTCCGCAAGTGTTACTTCGTGCTTTAACAGAACGTCATGAAGAATTACGAAACGTGGAAATTTGCCAATTACATACTGAAGGCGATGCACCTTATGCCAATCCAGACTATCGCGATAGTTTTCATGTGAATTCTTTCTTCATTGGGAAAAACGTCCGTCATACGTTAAAAGCTGGAAATGGTTCGTATACACCTGTTTTTTTAAGTGAATTGCCGATGCTGTTTAAACGTAATATAATCGATTTGCAATACGCATTTATTCATGTTTCTGTTCCTGACAGACATGGTTATTGCTCATTAGGTGTTTCAGTAGAAGCCACGTTAGCAGCTATTGATAATGCCGATTATGTAATTGCGCAAGTGAATAAACAAATGCCTAGAACCCATGGAGCAGGTATAATTCACCACTCCGAAATTGATGTTTTTGTGGAATGTGATGAGCCTTTGCCAACACATGGCATGGTGGAGCCTTCAGACATTGAAAATAAAATAGGGAATCATGTTGCTGGTTTAATTGAAGATAGAAGCACACTACAAATGGGAATCGGAAATATTCCAAATGCGGTTTTAACACGTTTAACCAATCATAAAGATTTAGGCTTGCATACCGAAATGTTTTCTGATGGTGTTATTGATTTAATTTTAAATGATGTCATTAATGGTAATTTTAAAGAAATCAATAGAGGTCGTGCGTTAACCACGTTTTTAATGGGTTCTAAGCGCCTTTATGATTATGTAGATGATAATCCGTTTGTAGAAATGCGCGCTTCCAATTATACGAATGATGTTTCTATTATTAAACGAAATCCTAAAATGGTAGCCATAAATTCAGCGATTGAAGTAGATGTAACTGGACAGGTTAGTGCGGATTCAATAGGTGTACATATGTATTCTGGTGTTGGCGGCCAAATGGACTTTATTCGTGGTGCCTCATTAAGTGAAGGTGGAAAAGCCATTATTGCATTACCATCTACAACCAAATCTGGTATTAGCCGTATTGTGCCGAGTTTAAAACCTGGAGCAGGTGTAGTAACAACCAGATCGCATGTGCATTATGTGGTAACGGAATATGGAATTGCTAATTTATATGGAAAAACCATTAAGGACCGAGTAAAAGCATTAGTCAATATCTCACATCCAGATCATCAGGAATCTATTGATAAGCGTTATTTTGAATTAATAAAAGGCTAATCAAATTAGCGTTTGAAGAATGAAAAGAAGCCTTTCTTTTTAGGAAGCTTTTTAGGGTGGTATTTTGGGTTGGCAAGCATTTGATAAATTTCGCCCCAACCCAAAAGGCCTCCTATATTACGGTCGTCAATAAAAATGTCGGCATGAATTTTTCTGCTTTTGGTATAATCAAATTGTTCTTCGGGAAAACTTTTATTAACCGCATAAAATTTCAGGCCTTGTTCCTTGCAAAATGCAACGGCTTCTTCCAAGCGAATATCACTTCTATAAGTCCAAAGAATTAACCTGTGGCCTTCTTTCTGTAAGCGTTCTAATGTTTCAAAAGCAAACAGTTTAGGTTTCCCTATTTTTGGATAAGCATCTTCTACAATGGTGCCATCAAAATCGACGGCTATAATAAGTTTGTCAGTAAAGTTCATACATTATGTCTAGTTCCTAAAATACAAAATTATGCCTAAATTATAGCATGTTGTGTCATGGCATCTGGTTGTGGAATGCCCATAAGCTTTAAAATAGTTGGCGCCAAATCACCCAAAACACCATCTTGAATATGCGTTAATTCTTGGTCAATTAAAATAATGGGCACTGGATTGGTTGTATGAGCTGTATGTGGTGAACCATCTGGGTTTATCATGGTTTCACAATTGCCATGATCGGCAATTAATAGTGTGGTGTAGCCATTCTCAAGAGCGGTTGTCACAACATCTTTTACACAGGTATCAACGGCTTCGCAGGCTTTTATAGCCGCTTCCAAAACGCCTGTGTGTCCAACCATATCGCCATTGGCAAAGTTTAAACACACAAAATCGACTTCGCCTTTTTCTAATTCGGGAATCAAAGCATCCCGTAATTCAAAAGCGCTCATTTCTGGTTTTAAATCGTAGGTGGCAACTTTTGGCGAGTTTCTTAAAATTCGTGTTTCCCCTTCAAAAGGTAATTCACGTCCACCTGAAAAGAAAAATGTGACATGCGGATATTTCTCCGTTTCGGCAATGCGAATTTGTTTTTTATGATGTTTAGCTAAAACTTCACCTAAAGTATCGTTGAGGTTGTCTTTATGGTAAACCACATGCACATTTTTATACGTGTCATCATAACTTGTCATGGTTACATAATATAAATTGAGCTTATGCATGTTTTGCTCATGGAAGTCGGTTTGTGTGAGTGCTTCCGTTAATTCACGGCCTCTATCCGTTCTGAAGTTGAAATAGATAATAACATCGCCATCTTTTATAGTTGCTTTGGGTTGATTTTGGCTGTCAACCATAACAATGGGTTTAATAAATTCATCTGTAATATCGCTGTCATAACTTTGTTGAATACTCTGTGTGGCATTGGTTGTATGCTTACCTGTTCCATTCACAACAGCATCATAAGCTAATTTAACACGTTCCCAACGTTTGTCACGATCCATGGCGTAATACCTGCCAGTAATACTGGCTAATTCCGTAGGTTTGTTAGCTATATAATTTTCTAACGATGTGATAAAACCAAAACCCGATTTCGGGTCTACATCACGACCATCTGTAAAGGCATGAACGTAGGATTTTGTAACGCCTGCATTTTCTGAAGCATCAATTAATCCGAATAAATGATTAATATGCGAATGCACACCACCATCACTCACCAATCCTAGAAAGTGAACTGGTTTATTGTTCGTTTTTGCATACCGAAATGCATCTATTAATGTCTGTTCGTTTTTTAAAGTATTGTTTTTTACAGCCAAATTAATCTTCACCAAATCTTGATAAACAATGCGTCCTGCACCCAAATTCATATGACCCACTTCGCTGTTACCCATTTGACCTTCCGGAAGTCCAACATGCAAGCCATCTGTGCGTAAACTGGCATGTGGATATTTGGTATATAGTGAATCTATAAAAGGTGTATTAGCATGATCAATAGCAGAAACTTTAGGATCGGGCGATTTTCCCCAACCGTCTAAAATCATCAGAATAACTTTTTTGTTCATATCAGAAGTGGTAAAAGTGGTAAAAAAATTAAAAGGTAAAGATAAGCGATTATTGTTTTGTTGAAAGATATTCAGGTATTGATTATTTTTTTAATCAGGTTTATTGTCTGTGTCTGTTCGAGCGCAGTCAAGAACTATTCGTCAGCCAAAAGTAGGTTTCGACTGCGCTCAACCAGACACTCGCTAGATTTTTATTAGAGCAGCACCTAATTGATAATATATTATACATTTTTCGTCATCAAAAAATGAATTCCAACGCCTTCAATATTAAAGCTGTTTCCTAATGTTTCGTATCCATGATTTCTGTAGAATTTTAGGGCTATTTCACGAGCATTAAACCATAATCTGTCAACGTTTATTTTTGTTAATTTTTCTTCGCCAGTGTGCAGTAACAGTTTACCCAAACCTTTTTTTTGATAGTCTTCCAGAATAGCCATACCACGCAATTGGTATTGGGTTTCTTCAGGAAATGAATCGTTTTTGTTCTTCATAAATGATGCCACCCCACATAACAATGCCTTATGATATAATCCAAAATGAAATGTGGTTTCCAACGTGTCACCATCAAAAATACAATCTTCAATAGGTCGTCTAGCTCTTAAAACGGGCTGTCTTACAGCATATGTTTCTTCCGCAGAAATTAGTTTTATGACGTATTCCGAAGAGTCCATAATATTTGGGTTTGTTTTCATAATTATTTCAAATGCTGCAAAGTAGTTCCTGTTTTTATTTCATAAGGTTCTTTTTCATATTCAAAAATTCGCGCATCTAAATTTCCCTTTAAGGTTATGGTATTATTTTTAACTTCTAGCCAACTGCCTTCGCGTAAACCAACAACCGGAAATGTGTTGTATGCATGAAATTCTTTAATACGTGTTTCGCGTGTTTCACCCATATGTGTGGTGTTTGGAATAGGATCTAAATAATGCGGATTGATATTAAAAGGTACAAAAGCCAAGGCTTTAAAACTTGGTGGATACACAATGGGCATATCATTAGTGGTGTTTATTGTTAGTCCACAAATATTGCTTCCTGCACTGGTTCCTAAATAAGGTATGCCCGAATTTATAGCATGTTGTAGTGCTTCAATACAATTGTTTTTATAAAGTTGATTCAACAAAACAAAGGTGTTTCCGCCTCCTGTAAAGATACCTTCGGCTTGTTTTATGGCTTCAGTAGCCGATTCAAATTCATGAATCCCTTTTACCTTTATATTGATTTTATGGAAGGCATCGCCTGCTTTTTTCGTGTATTCGTCATGTGAAATGCCGCCTGGTCGTGCATATGGAATAAACAAAATTGTTTTACAGTCTGCAAAAAACACACTTAATTCGTCTAATAAATAATCTAAATAGCCACTGCCATGAATAGTTGAAGTACTAGCAATGAGTAATTGTTTCATAACTGAAATTTTTGTAAATTTAAGTAAACATTGCATTTAACAAAAGTTTATCAACTATTTGCAATTAAATTAAGATTTGAAATACTTTCTTTATCACACCTAAACATATGAACGTGAAACAACAATTACTCGGTTTTCTTTTTTTAGTAATTTCTGGAGTTATTTTTTCTCAAGATGCATCACGTATTTTAGTGGAAGGAAAAATTTTAGCCAATAATGATGTGGAAGGTGTTACTATTTTTAATACATCCTCTAATAAAGGAACAGTTGCAGATGCTAACGGCGACTTTACCTTGGAAGTTGCCATAAAAGATGTACTTGAAATTTCAGCCCTTCAATATGAAGCTAAAAAAGTAACCATCACTCAAGATGTTGTAACAAGCAAAAAATTACGCTTATTTTTAGTAGAAGCTATAAATACCTTAAGTGAAGTGATATTGCTACCATCAAAATTAACAGGCGAACTCATTGTTGATATTGAAAATGCAGAAACCCAGAAAGCCATTTTAATGAGTTTTGGCGATTTAAGTAATTTAGAATTTGGAGCAGATGAATTTACCAAACCTGAAAACATCGCAGACGATCCAGGTGTTTTTTATAATGGGTTGAATTTCGCCAATATTTTTGGTATTAATAAGGCCTTGAATGCACCTTTAAAAAAAGAATCGGTTCAATTACTACGTGATCAAAGAGCATTGGATTTGGCAGATATTTATTCGCTAGAGTATATAAACGAGACCTATAATATTCCTATAAATCAGGTGGAATTATTTTTTGCATTCTGTATTGACAATGGGTTTGAAACGAGCATGTTGGGTGCGGAAAATGAAATAAACCGTATGGAATTTTTGCAGAAACAGAGCGTGTTGTTCTTAAAACAAACGGATGAGCAGAATTAAATGGATTATTTTATTGCGCGTGGTATTAGTTCAGCAAAGTTACGCTCAAACTATAGATCTCTTAGGAAAGGTTCAAAGCACGACTGGCGTTGAGAATATTCACGTAATAAACAAAACAGCCCAAAAATTTACGATTACTAATGCGGATGGTGCTTTCCAGATTTCTGCTACCTTAAATGACACCTTAATTTTTACATCCATTCAACATAAGTTAATGTCTGTTTTAGTAGATGATGCTATTATTCAAAATAAAACATTAGTAGTAACTTTAGAGGAACAAGTAAATGAATTGGACCAAGTAGTTGTTGGAAAAATCCTGACAGGAAATATGTTGTCTGATGTAGTCAATGTGGAGGGCGAACCTTTGACATCTAAAAAAGCAGGAATTCTTAGTTATCAAGGTCCTCTAAAAACCCAAAGCGAACGAAAATTAAACGAAGCCACAACAGGAGGTGGTATTGTGCCACTAAACCCTATAATAAATGCTATAACGGGACGAACCAAGAAATTAAAAAATCAAATTAAATTAGAAGAAAAGGACGATTTAATGTACAGCATTAAGGATGAGTTGTCGGTTGATTTGTTTACAGAAAATCCGCTTGAAGACCAATATGTCATGGAATATTTCTATTTCGTTTCCGAGCAACCCGATTTTTTAGAGCGATGTAAAAACAAATCTTCTATAGAAATTTTGAATTATCTGATTTTGAAATTAAAGGTCTTCAAGCAAAATCTAAAAATTTCTGATTCCTATGAAAGCGATTAGATTTGGTGTTTTTATTTTTCTAATCAATTTTACCTCGCATTCATTTTCGCAAACTATGGATTTAAAGGGAAAAGTAATAACCAATTTAGAGGTTGAAAATATTCATATCATTAACAAAACATCCAAAAAATTCGCGATAACGGATGCTTCGGGTTCATTTGTAATTCCAGCTAAATTAAATGATACGCTTGTCATTTCATCTATTCAACATCAATTGGTATCATTAACTATAGATGCGGTAATGATTCAGGAAAAATCAGTTCAAGTCTTTTTAGAACCCTTGGTAAATATGCTGGATGAGGTTGTTGTTGGTAAAGTGCTTTCCGGGAACTTGCTTGAAGATGTTAAAACGGTAGAAGGAGAACCCATGACAGCGTTAAAAGCAGGGATTCCGAGTTATCAAGGTAAAATGCCAACTCCTAGCCAAAGACAATTAAGTTATGCCAAAAGCGGCATGATTGGTTTGTTAGTCAATACCTTAAATGGCAATATTAAAAAATTTAAGTTGCAAGCAAAACTGGAAGAGAAAGATGAGTTGTTACATAAAATCCGCGTAGATCATGAAGCTGACTTGTTTGCTAATTATAAATTAGAACCAGCATTGAGAATGGATTATTTTTATTTTTGTTCAGAAGATCCACAATTTTTAGAGCGTTGTAAAAATAAAAATGGCATAATTGTGTTGCAGTTTTTAATAGAAAAATTGGATATTTATAAGGAAAACAGGCAATCACAATCGGGTTATGATTAAATTTAAGTTCATTTTACTGTTAGGATTAAGTATTCTTAATTTTACAGTCTTTAGTCAGACTAAAATGCTTCACGGGAAAGTACTAACAACCCAAGATGCCGAGAATGTTCATATTATAAATAAAACGCTTAAAAAAAACACCATTACTAACAGTTTTGGCGTGTTTGATATTGAAATTCAATTACAGGATACCTTGGTTTTTTCGTCTATACAACATGAATTACAGGTGTTAATTATAGAACAAGACATTTATAAAAATGGAACGGTTGTTATTACTTTAAAGGAACGCGTAAACAAACTCAATGAAGTAGTGGTAGGGAAAGTTTTAACTGGTAATATGAATTCAGATATTTCCAATGTGGACGGTGAACCCATGACGTCTAAAAAGGCAGGTATTCCAAGTTTCCAAGGTAAACCCTTAACGCCAGCTCAACGCTATTTAAAAGATGCTGGCGATTTAAATCCGAAATTGGGAGGCTCATTAGGGGGGTTAGGCGCATCCATTCGGTTGGTTCCCGTAATTAACGCTATTACAGGACGAACCAAACAAATGAAGAAATATGTAAGACTCGAGGAAAGAGAGATTTTAATGTATCACTTAAAAACCCATGTCTGTCCTGTGCTACTTAATGAATATCCTTTGGAAGATGAATTGCTAATGGAATTTCTATATTTCGCTTCCGAGCAACCAGAATTTTTGGAGCGTTGCAAAAACCAAACAGCGGTTAATCAATATGAATACCTAAAAGAAAAATTACATTTATATCAACGTAATAAATACATTTCAACACATTAATTCTGATGTGGAATAATTTTGAACAATCAAATAACTACATTAGCACTTTATAATTTACAGATTCATGAAATCATTTAAATATATCATTCTGCTTGCCATTGTTCCACTTTTGGCTTTTGCTGCGGCACACAAATATTACGTTAGTATTACACAAATAGATTATATTAAAGAGAAGCAATCGGTTCAAATTACAACCCGATTATTTGTCGATGATTTAGAGCGTTTAATTCGCATGCGTTATGATGAAACCATAACATTAGCATCTAGAGAGGAACCAAAAATAGTGGATACGTATATTGAAAAATATATCAGCGAAAAAATGGTGATTAAAATTAATGGGAAGGTGCCTAAAATGGTTTTTATAGGCAAAGAGTATGAAAACGATATTGTGTATTGTTATTTTGAAATTGAAAAAGTAGCATCCATTTCTTCTTTTGAAATCAGCAATCAAGTATTTTTTGATGTATTTCCGGAACAAAAAAATATTGTTCGAACCGATATCAATAATGAAAACAACAGTTTTATTCTCATTAAGCAAAATGATAAAGGTTTGTTAAACTTTAAATAAATTATTTTTAAACCTTAAAAAAGTGTTAATTTCCCACTCAATTATACAGTAATACAAACTAACGATGAAAAAACTAAAGTATCTTTTCTTATCAGCTTTATTTGTTTCTATTGGTGCTTTTGCCCAAAATCAGGAACAAAAACCAGAGCGTAAACCGGGTCATACTAACAACAATAAGTTCAAACAGTTGTATGACGAATTTTCAACGCCAAATATGTTTCGTACAGCTTCAGGTGCGCCAGGACCATCTTATTATCAGCAGCAAGCAGATTATAAAATGGACTTGACCTTGGATGATGATAAAGCCATGATTTCTGGATTTGAAACTATTACCTATACCAATAATTCACCAGATCCACTAAAATATTTGTGGGTTCAGTTGGATCAAAACATGCGTGCTAAAGATTCTCAAACACCTTTAATTGAAGGTAGTGGTGTAGCGCCAGCACAACAGGCTGGAAGTTTTGCTTCTGCTTATATGACAGACGGTTTTGATGGTGGTTTTAAAATTGAAGCCGTTACAGATGCTAGCGGAAAAGCTTTGCCACATATGATAAACCGTACGATGATGCGTGTAGAATTACCAAAAGCCATGAATACGGGTGACAAATTTACCTTTTCAATCAGATGGTGGTATAACATCAATGATTATGTCAATATGGGTGGTCGTTCTGGTTACGAATTTTTTCCAGAAGATGGTAACAGAAATTATATCATAGCGCAGTTTTACCCAAGAATGGCAGTTTATAATGATGTAGAAGGATGGCAAAACTCCCAATTCTGGGGACGTGATGAATTTGCATTGCCTTTTGGGAATTTTGATGTGAATATTACCGTACCGTCTGATCATGTTATGGATGCAACAGGTGTGTTAACAAACCGCAAAGATGTGTTTTCAAAAGACATGATGAACCGTTATGAAAAAGCAAAAAAATCATATGATAAGCCTGTTTTAATTGTAACGCAAGCCGAAGCTGAACAAGCTGAAAAAGGTCGTGCTACAGGAACTAAAACTTGGAAGTTTTCTGCTGAAAATGTACGTGATTTTGCCTTTGCAACATCTAGAAAATATATCTGGGATATGATGGCCGTTAAAATTGGTGATCAAGACGTGATGGCTGTTTCCATGTATCCGAAAGAAGGAAACCCGTTATGGGAAGAATGGTCAACTTACGCTGTGGCAAGTACATTAAAGTCGTATTCACGCATGACATTTGATTATCCATACCACAAAGCGATTTCAGTTCATGCCAAGCAACAAGGTATGGAATACCCAATGATTTGCTTTAACTATGGTCGTCCAGATGCTGATGGAAAATACAGCGATCGTACAAAATACGGTATGATTAGCGTTATTATTCATGAAGTAGGTCATAATTATTTCCCAATGATTGTAAACAGTGATGAGCGTCAGTGGACATGGATGGACGAAGGTTTAAATACGTTTGTACAGTATGTTGCCGAACAGGATTTTGGTGAGTGGTATCCAGCTGCATTATCAGAAGGTGATGCTAAATACCCTTCTAGTCGTGGTCCTGCTGCTAACATAGTTCGTTATATGGGTGGCGATCAAGATTATATTGCACCAATCATGACCAAGGGTTTAAACACTTACCAATTTGGAAACAATGCTTACGGTAAGCCAGGTACAGCCCTTAATATTTTAAGAGAAACGGTTATGGGTCGTGAATTGTTTGATTATGCGTTTAGAGAATATGCACACCGGTGGATGTTTAAACACCCAACACCAGAAGATTTCTTTAGAACAATGGAAGATGCATCTGCATTCGATTTAGATTGGTTTTGGAGAGGATGGTTTTACACAACAGATTATGTTGATATAGGTGTAAAAGAGGTGAAGAAATATTACGTATCTTCTGAACCTAATGCACGAATTAAAGAAATGGTAAAACAACGTGGCATGAAAATGAGCGATTTACCACCTTTAGTGTACATGGTAGAAGAAGGAAGTGATGATTTTACTGAAGACATGAAAAATGGAACCTTATTAGAAAATTCACCAACTTTAAAGGAGTATGTTATGGATAATTTTACACCAGAAGAGCGTGCTAAAATTAAACAACCAAAATATTTCTATAGTGTAACATTTGAGAAGCCAGGCGGATTGGTTATGCCAATTATTGTGGAGTATACCTATGCTGATGGAACTAGCAAAACAGAAAAATACCCTGCTCAAATCTGGCGTTTAAATGATAAAGAAGTGAGTAAGTCAGTAGCATCAGATAAGGAAATTGTGAAAATCACAGTCGATCCTAATTTAGAAACTGCCGATGTTGACACCTCTAACAATTCCTGGCCAAGCGAAGTGAAGCAAAGTCAATTTGATGAGTTTAAAGACAAGCAAAAAGACTAAATATTATAATATTTTATTAAAAGCCGACTTTTATCAGTCGGCTTTTTTTATTCGTATCAAACTACTTACTATATTTGCATCGTGATACAGCAAGCAACATTTTTATTTATCGGAACGACCGAAATCATGTTTATACTATTTATAGTAATCATGGTCTTTGGTGCCGACAAAATTCCCGAAATAGCTCGCGGATTAGGGAAAGGTATGCGTATGATGAAGGATGCTACTAATGATCTGAAATCGGAAATCTCTAAAAGTGCCGAAAAAAATGGCATTGATACCAGCGTAACCAAAGACGTTCAAGACGAACTGAATAAAGTAAAAGATGATTTGGAAGATTTTACTGGGTCTGTTAGGCGAAAGCTTTAAAGGAATATTGGGTTATCGCTTTGTTAGATGAGCATTTCTTTATTTTAATTTTTAGTTTCGTTTACGTCTCCGTATATGAAACGTAGCTTGCTAAAAGACACTATCGTTTCGGATTATACACGAGCCGAATTTTTAAATTTTTCTTTTTATCTTATTTTACTAAAAGCCAAATTTAAAAATTTGGCGGTCTTCGCAAATACACACAAACCTCTCGGAAAGCCTATATTAGCTATGTTTTATATACATTGTTGGCAACTGGCTTTTCACATCAGATGTTCGTCAGTTTCGTATTCAACGTTTTTATAATAGGTTTTATATTTAATACCATAAAGGTGTTCTCCAGGCAAGTTTTTAATCAAATTATAGGTTGTAATTAAATTCGTTTTTACTTTGGAATTAATTGGTTTTTCAGGTGTAAATTCCCATTTCATTCCAAGAGTAGATATACTGTTAAACATTATTAAAGCTTGTTCGTAAGTTGAAAGTTGTGCTCTCAACATTTTACCATATCGATATTTTTCATCTTCTGTTAAATCAGGATGCTCGTTTAAATACTTATAGCTCTGAAACAAATGACGAAAATAATGACCAAGCCTAAATTGATGTCCGCCATAATATTTTTCATACGGTTTGTCCATTGTTAATTCTTGTGCTAATGCAGAAGATAATTTTTCAATTTTCTCTGGTGTCTTTCTATTTGCGTACAAGTCGTCAATCAATGGATGTAGTTTAGATAATTCCATATCTCTAACTAATTTCCAGCCATTTGCTCGATACGTATTTCCTTTTTTTGGTTTTAATTTTATGTAATAGAGAAGTTTCATATAATATTTCGGATTATATTTATTTCTGAAATTTCTCCTTATTAAAGATTCTCCCTCAACACCTAATCCATAAAAAACTATTGAATAAGATATGTCAATTATAGCTAATTCTATAAGACTAATCTTGGGATTAATTCTTGACTTTATTTCCTGTAGTTTCTTTTCGTATTTAGGCGTTATGTAATGCGAAATCTCTTTAGAGTTTGAAAACTTTTTTACCTCTCTATA